>NZ_AZRI01000045.1:0-69328 GCF_002895585.1 Petrotoga sp. 9T1HF07.CasAA.8.2
GGGGGGGGGGGGGGGGGGGGGGGGGGGGGGGGTGGGGGGGGGTGGGTGGGGGGTGGGGGGGGTTTTTTTTTTTTTTTTGAAAAGAGGAGGGCGGCATGGGAGTTTCTAGTCGGGTCTGGTGGGCTGGGAGATGTGAAAAAGAGACAGTTTTTATGCCCTGAGCATGGCCAAGCATGTATGAAACATTAAACGTGCCTGTATCGTATGCAGGAATTATATCGATGATTATCTCTTGTGGAACTATTATTTCAACATTGTTCAGCGGTAAGTCTATTCGTAAACTTGGAACTGGAAAACTAACCGCCATAAGTGTTGGAATGACTGCTATAGCATTGTTTGGTTTTTCTATATCAAATACATTTTGGCATTTGTGTTTGTGGGGGATACCTTACGGTTTAGGTGCAGGAAGCGTTGATGCAGCACTTAACAATTTTGTCGCCCTACATTACAAAGCTAGACATATGAACTGGTTACATTGCTTTTGGGGAGTTGGAGCCACACTTGGTCCATACATTATGGGAATATTATTAACTAACGGTTTTAAATGGAATTCAGGATATTTTACTATTTCGTTAATTCAGATTGCTTTAACTCTGGTACTGTTTTTTACTTTGCCACTGTGGAAAGAAAAGAAAACAAATAACAAAAGTAAAGAAGAAGAATACAAAAATTATTCTTTAAAAGATGTTGTTGCTTTGCCTGGGGCAATGTCTATAATGATCGCCTTTTTCTCTTATTGTGCATTAGAGGCAACTACTGGATTGTGGGCGGCAAGTTATTTAGTACTAAATAGAGGTATAGCTGCTGAAACAGCGGCCAAATGGGCTGCTTCATTTTATTTCGGAATTACAATAGGAAGGTTTATATCTGGATTTATAACATTTAAAATGAATAATAAGAACATGGTACGTTTAGGACAAGGAATCATAATTTTAGGATTGTTACTATTGATTCTTCCTTTTATCAATTATACGGCATTTATAGGCCTTATTCTTATAGGTTTAGGTTGTGCACCGATATTTCCAAGTTTGATACATTCAACACCAACTAATTTTGGTAAGGCTGTATCACATTCCATTATAGGCGTACAGATGGCATCAGCATACCTTGGAACAACCCTTATGCCACCCTTGTTTGGATTTTTGCAAGAATATTTTGATATAAGGTTATATCCCATTTATTTAACTATATTGGTCTTTCTTATGATAGTCATGGTGGAAAAGGCAAACGGTTTATTTATGAGAAAACAGGTAAGGCATAGTAATCCTTGACTTATTTAATATCCCTTGAATAAATTATCAGCTCGTCGCGTTTGTACCAACCTGTTTTTTCCCAAAATGTCTTGCCAATTTCGTTCTCATAATACACAAATAAATGACATTTTATTATACCTTTTTCTTTTAAACTGCTTAAAACCAAGTTTACCAATTTTTCCCCTATCCCATTTCTTCTATAGTTCTTATCAACAGCAAGATGGTAGAGATATCCTCTTCTTCCATCTTCGCCACATAGAATTGTACCAATAATTTTTTCATTATCTTCACATACAAAATTTAAACCAGGATTTTTATTCAAAAATCTTTCAATATTTTCTTTTGTATCAGATTCACTTAAACCCATGCCTTCTGTTTTTTCCCACAATCTATACATCTGTTCATAATCTTCTATTTTTGCTTCTCTGAATTTTATTCCCATTTTTCTGCTTCTCCTCAAGAATTGATCAATTGCGCATGTAAGGTATACACATCCCGATAGTTTTGGATCATTTTTACAAAAAAATTGTAATAAGCTTCATATGTTTTAACTGAAGAGGTTTGGGGTTCAAAGCTCTTTCCCAACTTTATCATAACTTCCCCAGCTTGCTCAATATCGTTGTAAACTCCCAATTGTGAAAAAGCTACCATCGATTCACCTATCAATGTTGCATTTTCGGTCTTTGATTTGGTTACAGGGATGTTGAATATATCAGCTAAAATTTGAACCCAGACATCACTTTTGCTGCCTGAGCCCCCTACTGTTAATCTTTTTAAATTAACATCATTTTCTTCTAAAGCTGTTTTTATCATGTTCAGCCCATAACCTACACCTTCATATATAGATCTTGCCATGTGACTTAAGTTGTGAAAAGTTTTCAATCCAAAAAAACTACCGGTAGATAAGCTGCCTATTCTTGGGTCTCTTTCTCCTGTTAGAAATGGAAAGCAAATAAGCCCTTCGGAACCTGTTTTAACCTTCGAAACCTCTTCGTTTATCTGATCATAACTCATACCGTTAGCTATATTATTTCTGAACCATTCCAAAACTACACCCGCGTTGTTCACCGCTCCTCCTATAGCCCACATACCGGGTAATAGAGCATAGGTTTGAAGTCTATATTGCCCTGTTTTATCAAGTAATGGTTCATTATACGCACTTCTAAACATTGCAGTGGTACCTAAATTACATACAGCGCTCTTTTTATAACCCCCCATTCCTAAAATCATTGCTCCACCGTCATATACTCCTAACATAATAGGAACTTCTTTTTCGAGACCCATTTCTATTGCTATTTCTTTTTTTACGGTATCCACTATTACGTTGCCAGGTACAAGATCAGGCAACTGATCTTCTTCAATCCCTAACCTTTTTATTAGTTCTTCATCCCATTTTTGCGTTTTTATATTCAAAAGTTGTGTAACAGAAGCTAAACTTGGTTCCGTGTAACACTTACCCGTTAATTTGAATGTGAAGAAACTTTTGATGTCCAAGAACTTATAGGTTTTGGCAAAAATTTCTGGTTTTTCTTTTTTCAACCACAATATTCTGGCTATTGTATAATTAAAAGCAGGGGGGCAACCGGTCTTCTGGTATATTTCTTCAAAGGAAAATCTTTCTTCAACTTCGTTCATTATATTCTGTGATCTTGTGTCTAAGAGTGTTACCATATTCATCAAAGGATTCCCTTTTTTATCTATCGGTAGAAAACCGAATTGGTACCCAGAAAAAATTAATAATGAAATATCACCTTCGAAGTTCGTGATTATCTTCTTTGATATATCCAAAAAGTTTGCCCACAATTCTTGAGGATCGTGTTCCGCTGCCCCTTCCCCAGACTGTATCAAATTTATCTTTTTGACTTCTTGAGAGATGATGTCACCTATTTCGTTTACAATCGCTACTTTCATGTTTGTCGTTCCTACATCGAGGACTAAAACATATTTCATAACCAAAAACCCCTTTTGTTGTTTTTTTCTTTAATATTCAAAAATTTTTAAAACGCTCCCCACCCATAAGGATTAAGGAAGTCTTTGCCACTGCAGACCACCTTAAACTAATAATTTATTTTCTACCTTTGAATTCTGTTATAATTTTTTCTATAACTTCTGGGTTAACTATTTGTTCAGGAATTTCACCTTTCATCAACTTTTCAATATCCTCAACCATTTTTTCATCCATTTTTCTTAATGAATACTTCCCATATCCCCCTATATGAGGCAATATGTACACATTTGGGTATTTCAGTAATGGATTATTTGGGTTTATTGGTTCTTCTTCTAATACATCAAGCCCTGCAGCTGAAACTTTCTTTGATTCTAAAGCTTCTATAAAATCATTCTGGTTTATCAATTCTCCCCTTGCCGTATTAACTATTACAACCCCATTTTTCATTAAGTTGAAAGCACTTTTGTTTATAAAATGATAGTTCCCTTCATTTAAAGAAGCGTTCAGGCTTATTACATCGGATGTTTTTAAAAGTTCTTCAAAACTTACAGGTGTTACTCCAGTTTTTTCTATAACCTTGTCAGCTACATAAGGGTCATAAGCTATTACTTTTGAGCCGAATCCCTCTTTTACTATCTCAGCCACACGACTTCCAATGTTTCCATAACCAATTATTCCTACCGTCAATTTTGATAGTTCATCACCGACAAAATTTTTTCTATCTTGCCATTTATTTTCTTCAACCGCTTTATTCGCAGGAATAATTTGTCTCAGGCATATGAGAATCAATGCAATAGCAAGTTCTGCAACGGAATCTCTTTCGTGAATACCAAGAACCCGTGTAACCATAACGCCACTTTCAGTGGCTGCTTTTATATCCACATTGTTGTATCCAATACCGTGCCGTGCAATTAGTTTCACATCTTTGTTGTATTGAAAAAATTCTGAAGTAAAATTTGGTGTAACGCTTGCTATAACAAATTTAAAATCTTTCAATTTGCTTGCTAACTCTCTTCCTGATATTTTAGGATCCACCGTTATTCTTTCAACGATACCTATTTTCTTTAATCTTTGCATTAAATCGGGAAAATATATACCAAAAGTACTGGAATTTACTATTGCGATGTTAGTGGTGTCTTCCGCCACCTCTTTGCCCCCCTTTTTTATTATATATTATGTATATCTTGCCATTCTGTGTGGAATATTCCCTCTTTGTCTCTTCTTTCGTATGTATGAGCACCAAAATAATCCCTCTGTGCCTGAATCAAATTTGCCGGTAACTCTTTTGAACTTAATCCATCGAAATAATCTAGAGCAGAACTTAGAGAAGGAATAGGTATACCTGCTTTTTTGATCTGGGAAACTACCTCTCTCAAATTTGGAATTTTTTTCTTAAAATCACTTTTGAATTCGTCGGAAATTATCAAATTTACTAAATTGGGGTCCTTTTTAAATGCTCTTTGGATTGGTTTTAAAAATGCGGATCTTATTATACAGCCATCTTCCCAAATTCTTGCAACTTCTGACAAATCTAAATTATACCCGTATTCTTTGGATGCTACTTGCAACAACTTCATACCTTCTGCGTAAGCAATTATCGTTGAAATATACAAAGCATCCTTTAATGAATTTATGAAGCTTTCATCCAAATTCATTTCAGTGGGTGTTTCATATATCTCCCCAATCCTCATCCTTTCGTCTTTTATTGAGGATAAAGTTCTTGCGTTGACGGCAGCATTTATAGTGGGTATCGATATATTCAAGTCTAAAGCGTCTTGAACGCTCCACTTACCTGTACCTTTTTGTTTTGCACTGTCTAAAATAACGTCAACAATTGGTTGACCCGTTTCTTCGTCTTTCCACTCTAAAATCTTATAAGTAATTTCCATCAAATAAGATTTGTGGTCTTCATTCCATTCTTTAAATACTTTACTCATATCTTGAGGAGACATTTTAAACACTTTCCTCATAATATCGTAAGTTTCTGCTATCAACTCCATAATAGCGTATTCTATCCCGTTGTGAACCATTTTTACATAATGACCACTTGATTTGGGACCAAGGTAAGTAACACATGGACCATCTTCTGTTTGAGCAGCAGTCGCTTCAAGTATATCTTTTACCTCTTCATATGCGGATTTATCTCCCCCTGGCATGATGGATGGACCGTGTAATGCACCGTATTCCCCTCCACTTATACCGGTTCCTAAAAATTTTATTCCTCTTTTATGTAATTCTTCGTATCTCCTGTCTGTGTCTTTGTAATAAGAATTCCCTCCGTCTATGATTATATCTTCTTTATTCAAATAAGGCAAAAGTTCCTCGATTACATCATCAACTGGTTTACCAGCTTTAACCATCAAAATAATCTTTCTTGGTGTTTTTAGTGAATTAACAAGTTCTTCAAGGGAATAAGTCCCTTGAATATTTTTGTTTTTTGCCCTTTCTTCAACAAATCTTTTCGTTTTTTCACCTGTTCTATTGTAAACGGATACTTTAAAACCCTTTGATTCCATGTTTAAAGCAAGATTCTGCCCCATCACCGCCATCCCTATAACCGCAATATCGTTCTTTTGTTGATCCATTATATCAACTCCTTCCATTTTTTATTAAATTGACTTTCAGGCATACAATTGGGCCTTATAGTTTTTATAAACAACAATTTACATTATACACCACTGTATGCGGCGAAACCTCCATCTATTGGAACAACAACACCGTTAACAAACTCAGAACTATCACTTATCAACCACATTACTGTAGAAATTAGATCTTTAGGTTCTCCGAATCTCCCCATAGGTGTATGATCTAATATTTGATTTCCCCTTTGGGTTAAACTACCGTCTTCATTGGTCAACAAGAATCGATTCTGATTAGTTAAGAGAAATCCCGGAGCTATTGCATTGACCCTTATTTTTTTCGAATAGTTTTGGTTCATATGAACCGCTAACCATTGTGTAAAATTACTCACAGCAGCTTTAGCTGCAGAATATGCAGGAATGTTTGTCAAGGGCCTAAATGCGTTCATCGATGAGATATTTATTATCTCTCCGTAACCTTTTTCTGCAAAATATTCTCCAAACACTTGACTTGCCAAAAATGTTCCCAAGAAGTTCAAGTTAAAAACCCACTGTACTGCGTCTTCTGGGAGTTCAAAAAAAGATTTATCTTTACTTGTTGTTGCTTCGGGTTTGTTTCCACCCGCTCCGTTTATCAGTATATCTATTTTACCAAATGTTTTAAGAATTTCATCTTTTGCTCTTATTAAATCATTTTTTTGTAAGACGTTGGTTTTAATCGTTATGTGTTCAACACCTTTTTCTGATAATTCATTATTTAACATAGCCAGAGCTTTTTCTGATAGATCCAGTACAGCAATCTTCCCACCAGCTTCTCCCAAGGACTTAGCCATTTCAGAGCATAGAACGCCGGCTCCACCTGTTATCGCTATTACTTTGCCTTCCACGTTAAAATAATCTTCAACTTTACTCACGTTGACCATCTCCTTTTATGAATTCTTATTTATATTATACAATTAATTCGTTCTAAAATGAAATTAATTATTTATACAATAACAGCTTCTAATTCTGCCTAATCGACTCAAATTACTTTTAATCGTGGATAATTCAAAAAAATAATGTTGCAGCCATGGAAGACCATCCTTGGTTGAGTGATCCTCGAGCATAGATTGGACTATAGTATTCCACAGGGTTTATCCATCCTTTTTCCAAGGAGTATTCCCACCATCTAGTTAAAGGATATTTATAATCCATACCTTCTCTTTTCTTAACCAGAGCATATATAGAAGACAAATAAGGCCAATCACTTCCGTTGTGGTACCTGTACGGGAAAACACTTTTACTGAAAAGGTGCTTTTTTGATTTGAAAAAAGGCCAAACGGACATAACCCCCCAATCTTCAAACTTTTGCTCTTTGTTATTCTTTGTTTCAAGCATTCTCTCCATAGCGTTTAAAGTCTTTCTTTTTTTGTCTTCATCTGCTATATCAAAAAGCAAAGCCAATATCGTATCTATATTCAAGTGATCTTCTAAATAGTCACCAATAAAATCATTAAAATATCCTTTTTTCTCGTTCCACATTTTTTTGTTGAAATTATGTTTCATTATTTGATATTTTTCTCTTGTATCTTCGGCAATCTTTTTATCACCGATTAAATCATATATTAAAGAAGCTTCTTCAAAGGCTTTTATCTGAATCGCCAAATCGTAGGTAACAGCTCCATTTCTGTACACATTATCCGCCCAATCGTTTGAATCATAAGGCTTTTCAAATAATAAATCATTATCAGTATCTAAACTAATATACCTTTTAAGAATATTACCAATCTTATCCAATACGGTGCCATCTTGAAATCGTTCTTTTAAAATACTCAAGTCTCCAGTATTATTAATGTAATCGGACAAAAGTATTATGTAGTACCCTCCAGAGTCATGATGGTTTGACCACCAATCTTTTTCGTATTTATAAAATTCTTTTGCCTTTTTGGGTAACATATCTTTTTTACTTCTAATAAAAGCCAATTCTTCTTCACCTAATTTCATTACACCACTGGGGCAGCTCCCATCTTCGTGAACACCTTCGGATAAAAATAAAATTTGGTTTTTGGCAAATTTCGGATCCACTTTCATTATTGGCTGGATAGTCCAAAAACTATCTCTGAAATATGTTCTATTGGGAAAAGAATAATTAACCCCTGCTGCTAAAGCTAGATTTCCATCATAATCTTTTATCGAGGAAAAAGCCGTGTGCATTGTAAACAAAAACTCTGATTTTTCTAGCTCACTTAAGTCTTTGTTTTGTACTAAACTGTTTAGATAATGAAGGTATTCTGTGTTCTTTTCTTCTAAATTTTTTTCTTCTTTTCCAATAATAATCTCTATTTCGTTCTTCTCGTCAGATCTCAACACAAAGGCTACTTTTTCACCTTTTATTAGATCTCTTATCTCACCCTTTTTAATGATAATTTTAAAGTCATCAGCGAATTTCAAACCATTATTTTCTACTTCCTGTTGGTAACTTATAGGAATTTCTATCTTATCGAAGAAAGGTAGTTTGAACTCTTTTTTAAAAACAGGGGTAAATGAGAACACTAAATTTTTTAAATTTTTAAATTTAACAAGGAAAGAATAAGCAGATGGATCGCTCATAACAGTCATTTTTGATAAGCCATCATTAGCTGACATACCATCAGGCCAAAATCTCACTCTTTGACCTGGGTAAAAGTTTAATCTTATTTTTGAGATTACCGTTCCATATTTATTGGAAAAGATAGAAAAAGGCATGCAATTTTTCAACAACATCGTGGAAGATCTGTTACTTATTATGTATTCTTTCGGAAATATTTGAAAATAAGTTAAGCTTCCATCTTCTTCAATCTTATAATACATAATATCCTTCCCCTTTTACCAAAGTTAGAGGATAAAATACTTCTACTGCTTTGTTTCTTCCCTCTAAAACATCGGCTGCTATGTATTTGTTCATCAAAGGTATGGGCTCTAAGACTTCCCTTTGAGATTCGTATAATCTTAAAACCTTGATTTTATCTTCCAAAAAATCAGTGATATCTACATGAAATTTAGATTGAGGAATCTTTGTGATGTCAGATATGAACATAAGAACGTTGGAACAATTGTAAGGTTCATTCTCTAAATCCTCTCTTTTGGTTCTGGCTAAAAATAAGGCATCTTTAGTACTTTCTCCCACTGCCTTGTGATCGGGGTGCTTGTCTTCAAAATAGTGTGTGAAAAGGATCTTGGGCCTATATTTTCGTATAAGATTTGCGATTAATGCTGCTAAATTATTAATTTCATTTAAATATCCGTCTTTCAGTCCTATCATTTCAAAATAATCAAGTTTCAAAGATTTTGCAGCATGTTCTGCCTCCATTTTTCTTACGTTGATATCGTTGTTTCTCCCTGCAGAGCCATCGGTTAAGATTATTCCACCACAACTCTTCCCTTCTTTTTTCAATCGAAGTATTGTTCCTCCTGCAAAAGCCTCATAATCATCAGGGTGAGCCCCTATGAAAAGTGCATCCACCATATTTTCTCCTCCCCTTTTTTCTTATTTTAAAGATCCCATTGTTATACCTTTTACAAAATACCTTTGAAAGGCTAAAAATACAATCATTACAGGAATCATAGAAATATTTGGTGCGGATACCGCTGAATTCATCCATAGAAAACACCCCCAAAGGAGTTCAAGGAAGCACCATTCTCCTTTCTTTTTGCTTGATAGTTACATTCCTCCCACAAACATGTTATAATGCTATTGGAATGAGGTGATATTACGTATCGTACCCAGAAGAATCAACTAAGAAATTTAAACAAACAAGAATATATTGCCCTTAAAGAATTATGTAAGCTGTCTAAAAACCTGTATAACTCAACTCTATATGCTATTCGCCAATATTACTTTACAGAGAAAAAGTATTTACGCTACGAATCAGCCTACCATATCTGTAAAGAAAACGAAAACTATCAACTTCTTAATACAGACATTGCGCAACAAACCATGAAAGTAGTCGACCGCAACTTTAAGTCTTTCTTTGCACTTATTTCTAAGGCTAAAGAGGGCAATTACAGGTTTTCAGACATTCGACTTCCGCATTATCTTCCAAAAGATGGATACTTTATGCTGATTATCCCGCGTTTCAAGGTTAAGGGCGGTTATTTTACCGTGCCTATGTCCAATGCCTTCAAGAAGGAATTTGGAGAAGTTAAACTTCCATTTCCTGAAAGGTTAAATAGAAAGCAAGTAAAAGAAATCCGTATCTTCCCTAAGTACAACTCTAAATTCTTTGATATTGAATTTGTATATGTTCAGGAAGAAGAAAACCTTAACCTTAACACAGGTAACGCTCTTGCTATAGACTTTGGGCTTGACAACCTCGCAACTTGTGTTACAAACACTGGGGCGTCCTTTATCGTGGACGGTAAAAGATTAAAATCAATTAACCAGTGGTATAACAAAGAAAACGCAAGGTTGCAGTCTATCAAGGACAAGCAAGGGATTAAGGGTATAACCAATCGTCAATATATCAATACCAAGAAACGTAATAACCGTCTTAACTATTATATGAACAAAACTGCAAGAATTATCGTTAACTACTGTATCGAAAACGATATTGGCAATATTGTCTTAGGCTATAACCTTGACTGGAAACGTAGCATCAATCTTGGTAAGAGCAATAACCAAAAGTTTGTCCAAATATCACATGGTAATTTGCGTCTTAAAATCAAGTCCCTTTGTGAGCGTTACGGAATTAACTACATTGAGCAGGAAGAAAGCTATACTTCAAAGGCTGACTTTTTCGCCAACGATGATATTCCTGTTTACAATGCCGATAATCCGCAGGCATACAGCTTTAGCGGAAAACGCATATCCAGGGGGCAATATAAAACTTGTCAAGGCACGATTATTAATGCTGATTGCAATGGTGCATTAAACATACTTCGCAAAAGTAACCTGATGGACTTAACCGTCCTACAGGCTAGAGGCTGTTTAAACCAGCCCCAAAGAATAAGGGTAATAAGCCAAACTTCTTTGAAATCCCCTTGTCCTTATTTGCCGTGAGACTGCTTTCAGGAATGGGGAAGTTTAAAGAGAGTGTTGTCATTGCCAAAAGAGATCCCCATTGTACGGTATACTCACCTGAGAATAATGCCAATCCAAGCTGCAGGGTCATATATTTTGGTGAGCTAACAACTAACAAAGGCCAAATATAATCGTTCCATCTCCAAGTAAATGATAACACAGCCAAAGCAGCTATTACGGGTTGAGATAAAGGTATTATGATCCTCCAAAATATTTTTAATTCACTTCTCCATCGATTTTGGCGCTTTCTATCACTTCTGTAGGAAATGATTACCTTATAATAACACAAAATTTCAACTTATCTCTATTTTTTGATAAAATAATTTTATAGAGTCTTTTATTAAAAAGGAATTAAAATGATGATAGATATAATTGCCATTTCTGACGAGGAAATATATTTAACAAATAAAGACAAAAAAAAGTTTGACTTACTTATTTGCGCTGGAGATCTTTCTCCGCAATACATTGATTACGTGATGAATGAATTCAAACCATCCTTAAGCTTGATGGTACATGGTAATCATGATAAAAAGTATTATAAATTATACGAAGAAGAAAATAACTCTTTCTCAAAGGTATACAAAGGAGCTTATGTTTTAAATCATGGCATAGTTAACTTAAAAAAATTCATCGGCAAAGACATAATAGTAGCGGGATTTTCCGGTGCTTTAGCTCATGGATATAGACCTTTTTATTTCAAAGAAAAGGATATTAATAAATTTAATAGAGAGGTACGTTTCAGTACAATCTTTAAAGGTAATAAGTACAAGCAAATCGATATAATGGTTACACACAATCCTCCTTACATTAAAAATACTATAAAAAAATACGGGCAATCTCATACCCCTTCAAGAGCTTTGGGGGAGTTTTATCTTAAAGCATTTCCAAAAATTTGGATATACGGCCATATTCATCCACGATACGACTTTCAAGAACTTGATTTTGAAATTAAATTTTTAAATAATGTATCTTATCTAATAAATGCGGTACCTTATAAATTAATAAAGTACGATGAAGAAAAGAAAGAAGTAATAGAAATTTATACTTATAAGATGATAAGTCCTAAGACCATTTTAATTTAGAAAGTAATTAATTCTTTTAAATAAAATTTTAATTATTTTGCTGTATTATAGAATTATTAATATAAGAATATATCCCTAAAAGGTTTTACTGTTTCTTGCAAAAAATCTTTTTTATAATAAACTTTGATTTTGAACTTGGGGATCTTAAGGGGTTTACCCCTTAACGTGCCCAAAAAAAGGAGGCTAACCTAATGTATAGGACCTCAAGAAGTCTCAGCAGAAGCGAGTACGAAAAAGCTAATAGATTAGCAAAGAAAGACTTTTTGGCTAATATTTCAAAAGGGAAAGAAGGATATCTGCCGTGTTTAGAAGATATCATCCACAACGCTGAAATAATTAAGGAAGAAAAACTTGGTCTTATAGATATCCCTATAGAAAGGATCAAAGGAACGTACTACCATTCTCGTTCACTATCTTTTTCTGCAAATTTTTATCCCTTAATGAAAATTGACTCAGAATTTGCAAGTAAATGGATCAATTTGTATGAAGCTCATATATCTGAAGGAATAAGAGATCCTGTAACAGCCTACGAATATATGAACTGGTTTTACATTGTTGAAGGAAACAAAAGGGTGAGTGTTTTGAAATATTCAGACGCCTTTTCAATTCGTGGAGAAGTTACCAGGTTGATTCCAAAATGGGATGAAAACAATCCTGAAATAAGGATCTACTATGAATTTTTAGATTTTTATAAAAAGACAAAAATTAATATAATCTGGTTCAACAAAGAGGGCAAATTCAAAGAACTTTACGAGTTAATCAAAGATTATAAGAAAAAAAGTGATTTTGTTGAGAATGAATATGATGAATTAGTCCATTCAGTATATCTTCTATTTAGAAAGCTATATAGGGAAATTGCTAAGGACACGATTTCGCTTACTGAAGAAGAGGCTTTTTTAGAATACCTAAAAAAATTTGGTTTGGAAAATGTTCCCACTATCGAAAGAGAAATGAGGGAGCAAGTAGACGAGTTAGTAGAAGAATTAGAGGAACGTTTGGGTAAGCCATCCGAGCCGTTATTTAAATTGCCTCAAATTTTCGCAGGGAAAACATTAAAAGTAGCTTTTCTATATAACACCTCAATAGAAGAGTCTGCATGGACATATTCCCATGAATTGGGAAGAAGGTACGTTCAAAAACGTTTAGGAAATGAAATAATAACAAAGTATTTTGAAAATATTTCTGATTTAAAAACGTATGAAAAAATATTGGAACAACTCGAAGAAGAAAAATTCGACCTAATATTTTCTACCAGTTTTGACTTCTTACAAAATCAGAACACAAAGGAACTTCAAAATGTTCGATTCATGTATTTTTCCGGATATCGTACTACAAAGAATATTAACACATATTTCGGTCGTATGTACGAACCAAGATTCCTCTCTGGAATGATAGCAGGTGCAATGACCACTAACAATAAAATAGGTTACGTTGCTTCCTACGGTATACCTGAAGTCATAATGGGAATAAATGCCTTTGCTTTAGGGGCAAAGGCTGTTAATCCAAAAGCAAAAGTATTTGTTGGATGGACGAATACTTGGCGCAATATAGAATATGAAAGAGATACGGCAGAGTATTTGATAAATGAAATTGGAGTGGATGTTTTAACACATCATCAGGATTCTCCAGAAGTTTGCAAAGTTGGAGAAGAATATGGTGTTTATACCATTGGTTACCATTTTGATATGAAAGAGTATGCTCCAACTACCCATTTAACCTCCGTGGTTTGGAATTGGGGAGTTTACTACGAAAACATCATTAAAGATGTATTAAGAGGATCAAACTTTTCCTTATTTAGATTGTTTTCTGGTTCAGAAAAGATAGAGAACTTTTGGGGTGGACTTAAGAGCGGGGTCGTTTGTTTGTCACCCATAAGTGAAATAGTTCCTTCTACAACAAAAAACCTTGTTGACACTGTGAAAACAGATATTATGGACAATAGGTTTCATCCTTTCCGAGGTAGTATTTTTGATAAGGAAGGTAATATGAAAGTCTCGGAAGGCAAAAATATTTCAGACGAAGAACTAATGAAAATGGATTGGTTTGTGGACAACGTTTATTATTCTTAAAAATGGGTACTAAATTTTAAAAAAATTCCTTGGTTTTAAGCCTCTACTTTTTCTAACTTTTCTATCAATTCCAAAGTTATTTCTTTCATATTTTCCACCACTAAATCTGCTTTCGATAGATCCTGGTTGAGTGAGTTTGGGTTTTTAAAACCTATGCACTTCATTCCAGCAGCTTTTGCCGCTTTAACACCATTCTTTGAGTCTTCTATAACTACACATTCCTCTGGTTTAACATTTAACAATCCAGCTGTGTATATAAAAATATCAGGTTTAGGCTTACCACGAGCAACGTATTCTGAGCTCACCAAAACCTCAAAATACTTCTCAATGTCAAACATGCAAATAACTTCTTTGATCAACCTCATTGGCGAAGAAGAGGCCAAAGCTATTTTATAATTCTTTTCTTTGAGTATCTGTAATAACTCTATTACACCTTCTATTGGCTCTTTAACACTTTCTTTTAATAATTGCAAATTCTCTAAGTTTTGTTTTTCAAGCAATTCTTCAACACTTTGTTGTAGATTGTACTCATTTTTTAAGTCTTGCCACATTTCTTGATTGCTTACACCTATATAATTACTATATGAACTTTGATTCATCGGAATTCCCAATTCTTCAAAAATTCTTTTATTTGCATTATAATGGATGGGTTCACTGTCAATAATGACCCCATCCATATCAAAAATAATGGCTCTTAACATTATTTTCTCCTCGCCTTCAAACAGGTTGATAATTAACATGATTCACAACATCTATTTTAAGAAATTCATTTATCTCTTTTTCGCCCCCAATATATTCCTTTAACTCTTCAAGGTCTTTGCTCATAAGCTTTTTGAATTCTTCTCCATAAATTGTTTCATTTTTAAAAATATAAGAAGCTAGAAGGTCAAGCCTCTCTTTATTTTGCTTAAGAAGTTCAAGAGCTTTATCGTACATAGAGTTAATTATTTTCTTGACCTCAAAGTCAAGTTCTTTAGCAGTTTCTTCCGAATAATTCTTTTGCTTTGTCAACTCACTTCCCAAAAATATTTCCTCTTCTTCTCCTTCCCAATACACAGGGCCCATTCTTTTGGACATTCCTAATCTATAAATCATGGATTTTGCATAGTCCGTGGCTTTTCTCAGATCATCTTTGGCTCCTGTAGTAGCAAAATTAAACACTAATTTCTCGCTAGCCCTCCCTCCAAGGGCTACAACAATCCTATCAAGGATTTCAGATTTTTTAATTAAATATTTGTCTTTTTCAGGAATTTGTAAAGTAGAACCTAATGAACCTGCACCCCTTGGAATTATAGTAATCTTGTAAACAGGGTCGGTATTAGGTAATAAATACGCTAAAATAGCATGTCCCAGTTCATGATAGGAAAGAATCTTCTTTTCTTTATCGGATATTATTCTGTACTTTTTTGATGGACCGGTTAGTACCCTATCAATAGCCTCTTCAAAATCACTCATTTCGACTTGGTTTTTTTTCTTTCTTGAGGCTATTAAAGCAGCTTCGTTAACTAAATTTTCTAAATCTGCTCCAACGAAGCCTGGTGTTCTTTTAGCTAACAATTTTAAATCAACATCAGGGGCTATTTTCTTTTTACGTGTATGTATCTTTAAAATTTCTTCCCTCCCTTTAACGTCTGGAGGTCCTACCATTATTTTTTTGTCAAACCTACCTGGTCTAAGTAATGCTTTATCAAGAACATCAGGTCTATTGGTAGCAGCCATGACAACAACTCCTGTCGACGTGTCAAAACCATCGAGTTCCACTAACAAGGCGTTGAGAGTTTGTTCTCTCTCATCGTTGCCCCCACCAAGACCAGCTCCTCTTTGTCTACCTACTGCGTCTAATTCATCGATAAATATTATTGCAGGAGCATTTTCTTTAGCTGTTTTAAAAAGGTCTCTAACTCGCGATGCACCAACCCCTACAAAAAGTTCTACAAAATCAGATCCACTTGCATAATAAAATGGTACATCTGCTTCTCCAGCTATAGCCCTTGCCGTCAAAGTTTTACCAGTTCCTGGAGGACCTACCAACAAAGTTCCTTTAGGCATTCTTGCACCCAAATCTTGAAATTCTTGAGGGTTTTTCAAAAATTTTACAATATCTTCTATTTCGTCCAAAACTTCATCGATTCCTGCCACATCTTTAAAGGTAACTTTTTCTCCGATAGGTTCATACTTTTTTGCCCCACTCTTTCCAAAATTCATGCTGCTTCTAGCTCCTGCGGAAGCAGAACGATACAACCAAAAAAAGAAAAGCACCATTACTACTATTGGGATTATGTTTATCAATAAACCAAACCACCACTTTGATCCTACACTTTCGACATACTCTACCTTTATACCTTTTTGAATTAAACTATTCACATACTGTTTATCGATTACTAAAGCTGGCGAAAAAGATTCATAAGTAGTACCGTCTTTGCTAAGTATTTCCACGTTTCCATTCTGATTTATTTTCATGGATTCAACCTGACCATCATTGATCAAACTCAACATTTCTGAATAGGATATCATAGGGTTATTTTCCCAGTTCAAAGAAATGAGAGCTCCAACAAAAATAACTGCAAATATAATATAAACCCAAATTATATTGGAAAACTTTACTTTCTTTTTTTCTTCTTTGGTGTTTTTGTTTTCTTTATCGTTTTTATTTTCAGGCATTTATTTACCTCCTCACAGATGTTAACCTATATACATTTAATCCAAAATACTGTACTTTTTCAACGTTTTCATCTTTCTCTAATTTTTCAAAAATTTCATTTTTATTTTCACATCTTCTTTGATCTAAAAAGCTCTCAATCTCATGCTGATTCATCGGATGTCTTTTTATTATACTTAAGATAGCTTCCAAATCATCTTCTATAGAACTATAGAAATCTTCTTCTTCTAAAAAATCAAGGGATATGCCTCCTAAGATATTTTGAGCTAGCTCAATTTTTTCTTTTTCTGGAACTGTTACCCAATTTTCCGCAGGGGGTCTCATTGGTAAATTTATATACAATCGATCATAACTTATTCTATTGAATATTTCTTTGATTTTCCTTAAAGATTCTTCATCATCATTTATCCCTTTTACCATCATAAATTCCATCCAGATTTTACCTTTAAAGTTTTCAGAAAAACTTATCAACCCATCCACGTAAGAATCAAAAGATATACTTTTATGAGGTCTATTTATTCTTTTAAACGTTCTTTGATCATAAGCATCCAGCGTTGGCATTACGAGATCGCTTTCATTTAATTCTTCCCTTACTTTTTCTTCAGAAAGTAGAGCCCCATTTGTAATTACAGCAACAGGTTTATCAACATAAGCTTTTATTGATTTTATTAGTTCACCAATTCTAGAGTATAATAATGGTTCACCTTCACCAACTATGGTTACAAAATCAAACTGGGATACGCCGCTTTTAATATAAGCTTTAAACTCTTCTAAAATATCTTGTAAATTAAAAAATTCTTGTCTTTGGTTTGTCATGTTAGTCGTTCTTCCTAACTGACAGTATACACAAGAGAAATTGCAAGTTTTTGGAGGTATTGGGCTTACTCCCAAGGATCTTCCCAACCTTCGAGAAGGTACAGGACCATATAAGTATTGAAAATTCATAAGACACCTCATATCTATTTTTACTGTTTTTTTACTCATTTAAATTATATCAAAAAACACCCTCTAAATAAAAATGATAGTGAAACATACTAAAGAAAAAGAAATAAGGAAAAAAGTATCTTTTATTTTCCAATTAAACTGCTTAAATCTTGTCCTCCCTTCCCAACCATTGTATCCTCTTGCTTCCATAGCAATACTCAAATCTTCAGCCCTTCTCAGAGCAGATACCAACAAAGGAATAATTATAGATATAGCCCCTCTAATCCTTCCAGAAAATTTTCTATCATCAAAATTTGCCCCCCTACTTAATTGTGCTTTCATTATGCGATCTGCTTCATTTGCAATTACAGGGATGAACCTTATAGCAATCGTCATTACCATCGATATTTCATGAGCAAATCTTTTGGGTACAAAAAACCATCTCAAGACATCCTCAAGAGCATGAGCTAAAGAGGTAGGAGAAGTAGTTAACGTGAGAACAGAAGATAACAAAACTGCAAATAATATTCTGAAGGTAATTATAGCGGCATTAAATAAGCCGGTATCTGTTATTCTGATAAACCCGATGCTAAAAAGTGTATTCCCCCCTATTGTAAATAATTGAATTACAAAAGCAAAGATGACTATAAACCATATTGATTTTAAGGATTTCATATAATACTTCAAGCTTAGTTTAGATAGCAACATCAAAACTAAAGTATACGAAGACATAATCAAAACATCGTAAAAACTGTTTATAGAAAAAGCGAATCCTGCTAAAACGAACAATCCTAAAAGTTTTCCCCTTGGATCCAGTGAATGCATCAACGAGTCTAATTCAACGTATCTTCCCAAGGCAACATTATCCAAAAGCATTTAAATACTCCTTTTATCAATCATTTTTTCTAATTCCCAGCATTCAATATTTTAACATAATTCAAGAATTATTATATTATTTGTGAGAAAAGATTCTGTGGTTTTTTTAAAATATTAATAAACAGAATGGCTGATTTTTATTAAGTTTTGATTAAGTGTTTGGGGGAAGAACATGGTATAATTGTTGTAATATGCAATGACCCCATAAGGAGAGTCAAATGAAAAAATCCTTATTAAATAGAAATGTGAAGTATCTATTCATACTTTTGTTGATTTTAATAACATGTATAATAATTGTTTTTTTAGTTTCTAAATCCTCTAACTATAAAAAGCAAATCATTTTCTTTGAAGAGTACTTAAAAAATAACTATACTTTGGACGATGCAACGATCAGAGAATTCGTTAAAGTTTTTGAAATATTATATAACGAATTTTCCTACGTAACTGAATATGTCTATCCAATCGAATTGTTAGCTATTGGAATAGTAGAAACGAATTTTGAAAATGTAAAAGGAGATAGTGGAGAAAGTTTGGGATATTTTCAGATTCAAGCTCCTACTTATTGGTATTTAAAACATAATTATTCTGAATTTTATCAAAGAATCAATTTCTTTGAACCTTGGTATTGGGATATCGTAAGCGAAAGACCTGATGTGCAATTATTGACTTCTATCTTATACTTATACGATATCAAATTACGTTTTGGGGAAGAAGATGCGTATAGTATTTACAATGGTGGTTCAGAAACATATAAAGATAAAATATTATTAAGACTTAGTATTTTAGAAAAGGAATTCAAAAAATTTAACAGGAGGTAAACATGCAGATATCGGAACCGCTTGTATCAAAACCAATTTTTAGTGAAAAAATTTGGGGAAGTAACGAGTTAAACAGAATTTTTAACTATGAAAAAACACAACCAATAGGGGAAGTCTGGCTTTATTCTCCTCTAACTGGATTTGAAACCGTCTTGTATGGAAAAAATAGCCAAAAAGAATATGGCAATGCAAGTGAACTTTTCCCAAATTTTCCTTTGTTGTTGAAATTAATCGCAACCTCATCCTGGCTTTCCATACAATTACACCCGGATGATACAATGGCTAAACAATTAGAAAACGAACCATGGGGAAAATCAGAAGCTTGGTACTTCCTTAAAGATAAGGGACAAATTAAAGTTTCAAATAATAACAAATGTATTTTACAAGCTTTTGATAACAATCGATGGGATGAAGTACTAGAAAGTTATGAAATGAACAAATTTGATGCGATATTCATAGCCGCTGGAACCGTTCATACTTTAGGTCCCAATAGCCTTTTACTTGAAATACAGCAAAGTTCGGATTTAACTTACAGACTATACGACTGGGGAAGACCTCGAGAAATCCATGTTGATAAATCTAAAAAAGTTCTTAACAACATTCACACCAGTTACTCTATTTCAAGGAAGACCGAAGGATTGTGTACAAAATACTTTAGCTTTTCCAGATTTGCCAACCAAAATAAAAAAGGGTTTGGCGTATATGTTAACTTGAAAAGCTATGAAACAATAGTACTTCCAGAAGAAGTAAATTATAATTTTCAAGGTGAATTTGTGGAATTTAAATTAAACGAAATTGGCTGGAAATCACTTTTATAGTTTCATAATCAAAAATTATAAAATTATTTAAAATTTTTACATTCTATTTCTTTTTCGACTTATTTTGTCTGATATAATTGAATAAACAGAAAACAAAATCTTAGGAGGTATCCTGATGAATAAAACTATCAAAGAAGATGTATCTATCGTCTTATCCGGTGAAGCGGGCCAAGGGATTCAAACGATAGAAGGACTGTTAACATTTATTCTCAAAAGGGAAGGTTATTACGTATTTGCCACAAAAGAGTACATGTCTAGGATTAGAGGTGGAAGTAATTCAACTGAAATAAGGGTAAGCTCTAAACCTGTGAAAAGTTACGTCGACAAAATAGATATACTTATACCTCTCACGAAAAGTTCGGTTGAGCATCTAGGAGACAGAGTGACTGAAGATACCCTTATCATAGCAGACAACGATTCTTTGAATTTAAAAAACAAAAATCTTTTCAACGTTCCTATTCTCTCTATTGCAAAAGAAATAGGTAATGAAATATATGCAAATATAGTTGCCGTTGGTGTAATTTTGGGACTTTTCAAAATAAACAAACAAACTATAGAAGAGTATCTAAAAGAAAGATTTGGAGATAAGGGAGAAAAAATTGTTTCAGATAACATAAAAGCAGCTTCAGAAGGTTACAAATTAGGAAAAGACTTTTCTGAAAGTGGAGAGATAAAAATAAAAATCTCTGCAAATGAAAATCTAAAAGACGATCTATTAATTAGCGGAACCGATGCGGTATCTCTAGGAGCGTTAGCTGGCAATTGTGATTCGATTTTTTCATATCCAATGACACCTGGATCGGGAGTTCTAGTTGATTTAGCCAATTTTTCAAAAAATTTCGATATTTTAGTCGAACAAGCTGAGGATGAAATTGCTGCAATCAATATGGCAATAGGTGGATGGTACGCAGGAGCAAGATCAATGGTGACTACTTCTGACGGAGGATTTGCTTTAATGGAAGAAGGACTTTCTCTAGCTGGAATGATCGAATCACCGTTAGTAATTCACTTAGCCCAAAGGCCTGCCCCTGCAACAGGTTTACCAACGAGAACCGCTCAAGAAGGTTTAAATCTTGTTATACACGCTGGACATGGGGAATTTCCAAGGTTGGTCTTAGCTCCTGGCAGCCTTGAACAAGCCTTCTATTTAACTCAAAAGGCTTTTAATATTGCAGATAAATATCAAATCCCCGTATTCATTTTGACAGATCAATTTTTTGTTGATTCGTATTATAACGTTAAAAAGTTGGACCTTTCCAAAATTGAAAATAAAAAATATTTTGTAGAAACTGCCGAAGATTATAAAAGATATGACCTATCAAAAGCAAAAAACGGAGTTTCACCAAGAGGTATACCAAACTATGGTAATGGATTAGTTGTTGTAGATAGTGATGAACATGACGAAGAAGGTCATATAACGGAAGATTTGGATATCCGAATTAAAATGGTGGAAAAAAGGCTCAAAAAATTTGACGCTTTAAAGGAAGATTTTATTTCTCCCGAATTTTATGGAAATGATAACTACAAATATCTCGTCGTATGTTGGGGTTCAAACTATAATGTCGTCAAAGAAGCTCTAGAAAATATAGATAACAAGGATCTTGCTATGCTTCATTTTAGCCAAGTTTATCCCATCCCGGAAAATGCGGTTGAATTTTTAGAGAAGGCAGAAAAAATAATTGATGTTGAAAATAATGCCACAGGGCAATTTGCAAAGTTAATAAGAGCAGAAACTGGCATAAAAATAGATAGTAAAATATTAAAATTCAATGGAATGCCATTTTCAGTTGAAGAGTTAACCGCTAAGATAAGGGAGGAGTTGCAATGAGCGAAAGAAAAAATATGTTTACTCTAGAAAATGAAAAAGAATTAGACATAGCTTGGTGTCCAGGCTGTGGAAATTTTGGAATACTGAATATATTAAAAAAAGCCTTGGAAGAAATGGAGGAAATAACTCCCAACAATTTTGTACTCGTTTCAGGAATAGGACAGGCAGCAAAAATACCCCATTACTTTAAAAACAATGCTTTTAATGGCCTTCATGGTAGAACCTTACCCGTGGCCTTTGCCATAAAAGCGACTAATCCAGATTTATACGTAGTAGCTGAAAGTGGAGATGGAGATATGTACGGTGAAGGTGGCAACCATTTTATCCACAATATGAGAAGGAACATTAACATCACAAACATAGTTCACGATAATAGAGTCTATGGACTAACGAAAGGCCAGGCTTCTCCTACTTCACAGCATGGAATGGTCACCCCTGTTCAAGTAAATGGAGTAATACTGAACCCCTTCAATCCTATTGCTGTTGCTATAGCTAACGGAGCCACATTTGTGGCACGAGCTTTTGTGGGTGATATGCAAAACACGAAAGAAGTCATTAAAAAGGCTATTAGGCATAATGGCTATGCGCTAATTGATTTGTTTCAACCATGTGTGACATTCAATAAAATAAATACTTACGCTTGGTTTAATGAACATACTTACAAATTAGGGGAAGATTATGATCCATCAGATAAAATACAAGCTCTACAAATAGCTTTTCAAGAGGACAAAATCCCTCTAGGTATAATATATGAAGAAAAGAGTAAGCCAACTTTTGAAGAACAATTGACTATTTATAAGCAAAACAAAGATCCGCTTTTTAAAAGAAGCATAGATTTAAACAAATTAGAAGATTTCATAAACTCAATGAGATGAGAGGTGATATGATGGCATTGAAAGTTGGAGATTTGGCTCCAGATTTTAAATTGAAAGATCAAAACGGTGATGATAATTCTTTATCTGGTTTTAAAGGAAAAAAGGTTTTGCTTTCCTTTCATCCTTTAGCATGGACAGGGGTTTGCGAAACCCAGATGAAAAACTTGGATTTAAAGTATGACGAATTGGGAAAACTCAACGTTGTACCTTTGGGAATTAGCGTTGATGCATCACCTTCAAAAAAAGCATGGGCTCAAAATATGAAAATCAACAAACTTAAACTTTTGTCAGATTTTTGGCCTCATGGAGAAGTTGCTAGAAAATATGGTATATTCGATGAAGAAAACGGTTTTTCCAAAAGAGCGAATTTTTTAATCGACGAAGAAGGAAAAATTGAATTTGTAAAAGTTTACGAATTAAGAGATCAACCAGATTTAAATGAAATTATGAATTATATCAAAAGATGAAAGAAACTTAAATAGGCTTCGACAAAAAGTTCGAAGCCTAATTTATTATAATGGAGTTAAAAATTATGAAGAAAATTTCTTTCACCCTTTTAATTTTGATGATTATTTCAACCAATTTATTTAGTCAAACGATTAATATACCAGAATTTCCAAAAGGGACTCTAACCATTTCACAAGAGGGAAGTAGTGTAACAATCCCTATTGAAATTGCTAATACGAACGAATTAAGAGAATTCGGTCTGATGTACAGGGAAGATATTCCTGAAGATTATGGAATGCTTTTTGTTTTCCCAAGTCCTGGAATAAGAAGCTTTTGGATGAAAAATACCTTTGTTGAACTCGACATTGCTTTTATAGATGCCAATGGAACAATATTGGATATACAAAACATGAAACCTTGTGAAGAATCACCCTGCCCTATTTACATAATTTACACACCTTTCAAATTTGCTTTAGAAGTAAAAGCAGGTTTCTTTGATCGATACGGATTCACCGAAGGGGCAAAAATTGAATGGTCAATAAATGAATTTTAAAACCATTGACATTGTATTTAAATGAGGATATAATTATAAGGCTGAACTACTTGGTTGATTTTGAAGGTTTAGAACCAGAAATTGTTGCCAGAAAGTATCTACAAGGGTTGGGCCTTATTAAATAAAGAGTTAAATAATTTACAATAACTTGTGGAGGCGTGCACCGAATTGGCTAAGGGGCCGGTCTCGAAAACCGGTGGGGTTTATCCCCTTGTGGGTTCGAGTCCCACCGCCTCCGCCAATTTTTATATGAGGAGGGAAGTAAAAGATGCCTATTCTATCTGAAGTTAATAAATACTTACAAAGTAAAATCTCACAGGGGAAAGACGATTATGCAATACCAAAAAGATGGATGCCACCTAATTATACCGGTAAAGTTAAACTAGCAGGGAGAAAATTTTTTGTTAATCCATACGAGTTTATATCCAACATAATCGACAATCTATTAAAAAATGCTGTAAAAGGCGTGGATTACAGCAAGCCTCTTTCTTTCATTAAAAATATTAAAGAACCAGATTGGATCAGAACGAGCATACTTTATTCTGCTCACGTACGAGCTACGGCTGCATACGTTCACGATCAAACTACTTTATTCGTTCCGATAGACGAAAAAGGTTACACTGAATCGGGCACTTTCCTAAAAATGTTGATGTTAATACCCTATTTTGCTACTTATAACGTCGATAGTATATATTTACTTCCAATAACTCAATCCAGCAGTAAATTTAAAAAAGGTGAAGTAGGCTCACCATACGCAGTTAAGAATTTTTTCACTGTGGAAAAAGATTATCACGACACACTTTTGGAAAATGAATTCACCCCTAATGAAGAATTTGGAGCTTTTGTCGAAGCCGCTCATATGGCTGGAATGAGAGTATTGTTAGACTTTGTGCCACGAACAGGATCCAGGGACAACGACTTGATTTTAGAACATCCTGATTGGTTCTATTGGATAGATATAGATGAAATGAACGGTTTTGCTCCTCCTAAAGTTAAAGACCTAGGGTTTGTTCAACCAAGCAAAGAAAATTTAAAAATTGTCTACAATGACGAACAAGTCAAAAATCATCTTAAAAAATTCAGATGGGATCCGAAAACTCAGAACCCACAAAAATGGGAGAATTTTATAAGAACAAATAAAAACAACCCGGATTTTTTGGATGAGATAGCAAAAGAGTTTAAAGTAATTACCGTTCCAGGATTTTCAGATTGGATAAATGATCCCCAACCCGCATGGGAAGATGTCACTTTCTTAAGACTCTATCTTTCTCATCCGGAAGAAGCCCTAAAATATATAGATGGGGCAAATCAACCTCCTTATGTACTCTTTGACGTGGTTAAATCAAGTTTGTTCCCAGGGAAAGAAAAGAATACCGAACTTTGGAACTTAATAGCAAACATTATTCCATTTTATCAGAAAAATTTCGGCATAGATGGTGCTAGGTTGGACATGGGTCACGCTCTACCTGATGAACTTGAACATGAAATTATAAAAAGGGCAAAAGAATACGATCCTGCTTTTGTAATCATAGCTGAAGAGTTGAACATGGATAACCATATAAAAGCTAAAAAAAGTGGTTATGATGGAATTTTGGGAAATTCATGGTGGGCTGAGCCAAGAATAAAAGAAGGCTGGTTCAAAAAATTCATCTCAGAAGTAGCACCAAAAATATCTTTGCCTACATTTGCTACGGCAGAGACACCAGATACCCCAAGAGCCGTTACAAGAGAAGGTAAAGAAACTTTCTCAAAACTAACAGCGGTGGTAAATACTTTCATGCCAAACGGAATAACATTTATAAACTCTGGATATGAGCTTTTTGAACCTCAGCCTATGAATACAGGCCTAGATGTGGAGGACCCCGTAGAAGAAAGATTTAAAAATCTACCTTCAACAGACCAATTTTACGGCAAACTTGCATTCTTTGATTGGTATGTACTACATTGGGACACAGACCATCATATGGTGAAATTACTCACCTTATTAGGTACACTAAAAGAGGAAGTCAAAGATCTTTTAAAAAACCCTGATAATTATCATTTCATTGATTTTTCTGACAATGCATGTGTAATGTTTTGGTGGAACGGGAAAAAAGGAGTTGTTATACCTATCAATACCAACTTTCAAAATCCTTACTTCTTCGATATAGACCTTGGATACTATACTTGGAAAAGTGATCACAATATTCAAACAAAGTTAGAAAATTATAGAAGAGGAGAAAGCTCTTGGAACGTTCAGGATGCACATTTAAGAGTAACAATCAATCCAGGAGAAGCTAGAGTGTTTTTCGTATATTAAAAAGGGCATTTAGCCCTTTTTTTATTTTAATTTTGGAAAGTTAAACTTGTCGACTTCTTGCTTTTTTATAAATTTTCTAAATTTTTTCTTTGCTTCCTTCATCAGTTCTTCTTGAACTATAAACAAGCTTGACTTTTTCCCTATCGGTTTCCTATACTCTCCATTTGGTTGTAATTCTCTTGCTTTGAAATTATCTTTCAAATAAAGGTTCAATACATCTATTAAACGTTGCTTTAAATCTTCCTGCTCTACTGGTATCAAGGTTTCAACTCTTCTATCCAGATTTCGAGGCATTAAATCGGCACTTGATATAAATAATTTAGGTAGTCCATTATTTTCAAAATAATATATTCTACTATGTTCTAAATACCTTCCTACTATACTTCTAACCGTTATACCTTCACTAACACCTTTTATTCCAACTTTTAAAGCACATATCCCTCTAACGATCAAGTCAATCTTCACACCAGCCATAGATGCCTTATATAACGCTTTTATTATGGATACATCTAGTAAAGAATTAACTTTTATTATTATTTTCCCTTTTCCGCCTTTTTTAACTGCATCTATTTCATTCTCAATCCAACGTAAAAAAGTTTCTCTCAAACTTGTAGGAGCGACTCCCAATTTTTTCCATGTTGGAGGTTTTGAATAACCCGTTAAGATGTTGAACAGAGCCGATACATCTTGAGCATAACTTTCCTTACAAGTAAAAAAATCTATGTCTTCATATAATTTTGCAGTGATGTAATTGTAATTCCCTGTACTCATATGAACGTATCTTCTGATACCGCTTTCTTCTCTTCTAACAATCAACAATAGTTTTGCATGTACTTTTAAACCGACAAGTCCATAAACAACGTGGCAACCCGCTTTTTCCAACTCCTTAGCCCACTGGATATTATTTTCTTCATCAAATCTGGCTTTTACTTCTACCACTACGGTAACTTGCTTGCCGTTCTCTGCTGCTTTTATAAGGTAATCTATGATTGGAGATTTTTTCCCAACTCGATACAAAGTTTGTTTAATTGCCAACACTTGAGGATCCTCTGCCGCCTGTCTTAAAAAATCTAGTACATGCTCAAAAGATTCATAAGGTCGGTGTAAAAGGACATCTTTTTCCCTAATTACTTTAAAGATATCCTCCTTGCCATAAAAGCTTGGCGAAGGTTGGGGAGAATAATACTCAAATTTTAAATGCTCATACCCTTCTAAATTAGCTATTTCCATGAGAGAACTTAAATCTAAAAGATTGGAAATCTCATAAATATTATCACTTCTTAAAATTAGCGAATTTACAAGGAAATTCCTCAGGTTCTGCCCCATGTTTTTGGATATTTCTAACTTTACAGGAAAACCTGTTTTTCTTTCTTTAAGTGAACTTTCAATCTCAATTAACAAATCTCTGGCATCATCCTCGTCAATAGAAAGGTCTCCATCGCGTGTGATTCTGAACTCAGAAATCTCAATTACTTTGTATCCACTAAAAAATAAATCAGAATGCATTTTTAAAAGATCTTCAGTTAAAAATAAACACGTACCATCTTTGCAGGGGATTTTTATAAACCTTGGAAAAATCGTCGGTAGTGGTATAAAAGCAAATAACCTTTCCCCTTTATCATCTTCTAACTCAACACCTAGATTTATGCCACTACCCGGTAATATCGGAAATGGCCTACTTTGATCGACTGCCATGGGGGTAACTACGGGAAAAACCGTTGTTTGAAAATAATTATCTAAAAACTCCTTTTTTTCTTCATCAACTTCATTAACTTTGAGAACTTTGATATTCTCCTTTTCTAAAGAAGGTAGTAACTCATTTTCTAAACAATTATATTGCTTTTCCACCATTTCATGGGTTTTTTGAGAAATCTTCGTTAATTGATCTCTAGGAGTTAAGCCTGAAAAATCCGTTCCACTGAAACCAGCTTGAAGTTGTTCCTCCAAGCCAGCCACCCTTATCATGAAAAACTCTTCAAGATTGGATGAGGTTATGGAAAGAAATTTAACTCTTTCTAAAAGAGGATTTGTTGTATCATAAGCTTCCTCTAACACTCTAAAATTGAAATCTAACCAACTCAGCTCTCTATTGTTATAATGTTTGTAATCGTTCAAATCAATCTTCTTTTCTTTAGTTTTGTTGCTGCTAGTTTTTGCCATAAAATTTCATTCCTTTATACTTTTTTTAATAACTCTGGAAGTATTCCAAACACTTCCAAAAAGAAGTTATCCTTTCTTTTCAATGCCCACTCTTCCAACAAAGTTTCTTTTGGTGAATGAGTAGTTATACTCAGACGATTACCCTTCAAATTGATTTCAATATCTCCCAATTTATTTTCATGAGCGACATCTAAGGCGTCAGCAAGCCTCAATATGGCAAGCATCTTTGTTATCAAAATCTTATCAGGTATGTTTTCCAGCTGTGATGAATAATCATCAATCTCCAAATCTTGGGCACTGTGGAAGTAAGCGATCCTTGATACAATGTCCAATTCTCTTGAAGTTAAACCTATAATCTCTGAACCTTTTATTATGTTATACGAATGCAAATAATGTCTCTTAATATTTACATATTTTCCAATATCGTGTAAGATAGCAGCCACTTGCAAAAGGAGTCTATGTCTTTTGCCTAACTGATGAACTGGTTCTAAAGCATCAAATAATTTCATCGCATATTTTTCTACTGTTTGGCTGTGAGTCTCCTCATAGAAATATCTTTTACCAATATTTCTAGAAGAAATGATCGTACTCTTTTCCAGTAAATTAAAAAATCTTCTATATTTTCTGCTCAACAACCGTTGAAATAACAAGCTCCTACTTAAATTAACCTTCGGAAAAACCAATATATTTTCAGCTCCAGATACTTCTAAAAGCAATCGATAAAAAGCTAAAGCTGATAACAACGAATTCGCTTTACTTTCAGAAATATCGTATTCTCTTGATAATTCGGTGGCATTCTTTGATTTCAAATTCTGGAAAAGTTCATTCAACTCCTCTTGGGGAATGTTTAATACTTCTTCCTCATTTTTCCCTAAAAGTCCAGCTAAAAACTCGATTTCATTGCCACAAGTTACAAAGGTTTTGATCTTTTTATTACTAAGCCAAACCTTGATAGGCTGATAAAATGTGTTTAAATACTCTCTGATTAAATTACTATAGTGCAAGGTGTTTTCTTCCAACTCCCTAAGCATCTCAGAGACTTTAACAGAACCTATTTTTATATTTTGAGAGCTGTCTATTAAACCCTTAGAATACGTTGCTAATCCCATACTTCCAGTCCCTATGTAAACGAATAAAATATCATCCCTTTTGTACTTTTTATATTTTTCAAAGTTTCTTATCAATTCCATGTAGATATGTGATTTTTCTTCGTAGTCATCTAAAACATCGATAGTAAAACCTGTTCTTGTTTCGATCTGATCCAAAATAAAATCTAACTTTTCTGCTTCTCTCAAAGCGGTGGTGCCTACTACCTTCAATTTACTTGCTCCATATTCCTCCGCTACCCTTTTGAATCCTAAAAGTTTTTTACTTAGGATCTCCACTTTTTCAAAAGATATCCTTCCTGTTGTGAAGGTATCTCTTCCCAAGAATAAGGGGTAATCCAAACTTTCTATTATATCGATATCATCTTGATCGTTCTGAGCAATATCAAAAGATATATTTTCTGTTCCTATGTTTATAACACCTGCTACCATTGTTATACACCTACTTTTTCTTTAACAAGCGAAAAAGCCCCATACAAGCATGCATCATCTAGCAATTGTGATAGTTTAAACTCACAACACTCGAAGATATGAGGTATAGAGTACTGCTTGGCTGTTTCAACTACTATAGGCATCAATTGTTCTCCTAAAGCCTCCATTACTCCCCCTCCTAAAACGATAACTTCAGGATTTAATAAATTAATGATGGAACCAGCATTTATTCCTATATACCTTGCGGCGTCGTTTAAGATATTTCTTATTAGATCGTCCCTTTGATCATAAGCAGCTTTTAAAGTAGAACTTTTCACTATGCCTTTCAAATCACTATTTTTTATTAAGGTCTTTTCGCCTCTCTCTTTTTTTCTAACTATTTCTCTTTGGATAGCTACTTTAGAAGACAAACTTTCCAAACAGCCACGAAGATTACAACCGCAAAGAGGTCCTTCAGGGTACACATTCATGTGTCCAATCTCAGCAGCAAAATTGAATGAACCTTTATATAATGATTCATTCAATATTAAACCGCCTCCAATTCCAGTTCCTACAAAATAACCTACGGCATTTTTTGCTCCTTTAGCGGCACCAAACTTCCATTCCCCATACATACTCGCATTGGCATCATTTTCTATAATAGTTTTGATGTTGTACTCTTGCTCAACAAAATCGACTACATTAAATTCATTCAAAGGCATGTTAGGAGTAAAGGTAATTTTTCCATCTTTTATAACCCCCGGTACCCCTATCCCTATCCCTTTTACATCTTTATTTTCTGTCAGCAAAGAATCTAAAACTTTCTTCAATTGTTCGACAACTTTTTCTTTGCCTTTTGAACTTTTGGAACTCTTTTTTTCCGTCTTCAATTTGTTACCTTTCTCATCGAATAAAGTCCCGAGTATTTTAGTTCCCCCTATGTCTATCCCAATCCAATTGCTCATTTTTTACACCCCTTTTTATAAGATTCAAATTTAAGCCTCTTGACTAGAAATATTGTTGCATAACTTTTCAAAAATCTCGTTCACCTCAACGTTAATCTTCCCTTGTATTTGGGTTAGTTCCTTATCAATTTCTTTTAATAACGCAATGACATTATCTCCTTGAATTTTTTTTACCAACTTTTTCTTTAAAACAATCAAATCATGATGAGTCCCCAAAATATCTTGAATCTGCTTAAACATGTCTTCTTCAGGTAAAGTTTTACCTTTCAACTCCCCTAATATCTCTATTTTATAACGCAGATCTTTAACCTTTATCCTTATTTTATGCAGTTTTTTATCGTCACTTTTATCGGTATTTTTAAACTCTTCATAAACTTCCTCAAATTCTTTTGTGTAAAGATTGGCAAAATAAGGCTTATTTATCTGAAAATTTTGTATAAAATCAAACACCAAGAAGCTTAAACAACTTTCTAGTAGATGATCTAACTTTGAGATTTTTAAAGATTTTAAATAACTTTTAAACTTCTCCTTCTCTTTACTGTATTTTTTCTCGAAATAATCAATTATTTCATTATTTTGCCCTTCAATTTTTAAAAGAAAGTCTATGTGAACTTGATAATCTCTTGATTTATTGCTTTTTTTTAATATCTTATTTACTTTTTTCTTAGCTTTCTTAGAGCTTTCGCGTTTTGAAAATCCTTCCAAAAAATCTATACTTGCTTCTATCCTTCTACACGATGTTCTCATGTCGTGAACAGTATCGACACCCTCTTCATCTAAAACATTAGAGATGTTTTTTAGAAGACGGTTTTTCATCTTTTCAAAATATTCGATGTACTCTTTCAAAAACATCCATGGATTTACTGAAATATCGTTTAAGAGCTTAGTGACTTCGGATCCACCATCCATTTTAATTTTCCTTTCCCAGATAAAATATCATCGAATGATTCTCCTTCAATACAAATTACTCCGGCCTTTCTCAAATGCAAATCATCACCTGTTAATTTTTTTGCAAGTTCGTCAAAAGTTGGATTGTGTCCAAACATGATCACATTGTTATATCCCTTTGTAATATTTGAGATTTTTTCAATTATCTCTTCTACTTCTCCTTCATACAATAATTCTTCTTCTACTATCTTTGGCTTGGATTTAAAAGACCTTGCAAAGATTTCTGCGGTTTCTTTTGTCCTCAAAGCAGGAGAGGTAATCAAAAGATCAACCTTATTTAAAATTTTAACCACATAATCGGCGACTTCTTTAGCATCGCTCTTACCAACTTTTGTCAACTTTCTATCCAAATCATCAATTTCCGAGGATCTTTTTTCTGCTTTAGCGTGCCTAACTAATATTAGGTTTTTCATATCTAAAACATTCCTCCTCGTATAAACGTTTTTAAAAAGAATTCACATAATCTCTTAAAGTTGATCCGATTCTTTCTAATAGGGAATCCATATCACGCGTTTTGTTCAATCTTTTGAGAGTATTCCAAAAAATATATATTCCAGTAAGACTACCTATAAAATTCCCAATAAAATCCGTCATTGTATCGAAAAGGCTATCTTCTTGAGCTAATCTGTATCCAGGATAATCTCTAAAGATTAGATCCGAAGCAAACTCTCCTATTTCCCAAAATACTCCTAGTGTCATAACAATAGAGAGGGTAACAACAAATACTTTTAGAAAGAAAAAAGACCATTTCATCCTAGTCCAGATTAGTTCAGAGCCCATTACTAAGGGATATATAAGAAATGAAAGCCAAATACCTCCTGTAAAATGAAGAATAAAATCGTAAATTTCAAAGCGATCATAAAATTGATACCACATACCAAATACACTATGTAAAGAAATTTGTATTATTGTTACTGTACGTATTTCTTCAAGAATCGTAGATTTTGTTACCCATTCAAAAACCCAAGTTAAATAAACTCCAAAAGCACTTAAAAGGTATCCTAAAAAATGTGGTAAGTTAAAATCCCAAATGCTTCCTATAATAGGGATAAATACAACAAAAGAAAAAAACAAGTTAATAGTTCTTAAAACAGAATAAACCGTTGAACTTGAAGTAAACAAGGTTTCTTTCACCACAGGATCTCTTACCAAAAAGTGATGAATTTTGTCAAATTCTATTTTTGCTTTTTTCAATGTTTTCGAAAATCTTGGTGTAATTGATATCACCTCATTTTAAGTTTTTGCATATTCTATAATTTATTTCAATTATACCATTTAGATACAAAAACAAAAAAAGCAGCGAAATAATTCGCTGCTATGAGGGGATGATACGACTATGGTGGCTCCGGGTGAGGGATTCGAACCCCCAACCTAGTGGTTAACAGCCACCCGCTCTACCGTTGAGCTAACCCGGAAAAAATAAAATACTTTCAAAATCCAAAAATGATTATATCATCAAAATGGTGTTTTGTCAATATTTTTATTTTTATCTACGGGGGCTACTTCACCAAGGGTAACAAACCTTTTGGCTCCAGTTATTTGAGGTACATTATTTTTTCTTTCTTTGTAAGTTTGATAAGCTATCACTGCAAACGCTACCGCTTCTTTAGCGTCACTTGAAAAACCTAATTCTTCGAGCACCATCACGGAAGCTTTTTTGCTTATCATCTTTTTTGCATAATCTTCTATCATCGATACCAAAGTAGGATTATAACTTCCTCCACCAGAGATTATAACTTGGTCTATGTTAGTACCTATAAATCTTAAGTAAGCATCGACAATCGATTTAGCTGTAAAAGCTGTTACGGTTGCAACAATATCTTCGTCGTTTAATTTCATACTTTTTCCTTTGTTTATCACCTCTTTAGCATAATTTAACCCAAAAACTTCTCTTCCTGTGGTTTTGGGAGGTTCTTTTTTTATAAAAGGATGAGCCATTAGATCATCTAAAAGAGCATCAGAAACCTTACCTCTTTCACTAATCTTTCCATCTTTGTCATAACTCTGTTCTCCATTGGTTAAAATTTGAACTACACCATCTATAAGCATATTCCCTGGACCTGTGTCTGTACCTTTTATATCTCCTATCGTGGATTTTTTTGGTATATAGGTGAAGTTTCCTATTCCTCCAATATTTTGCATAACCCTGTTGTAGTCATCACTTTTGAACAAAATATAATCAACATAAGGTACAAGTGGTGCACCTTGACCACCCGCTGCAATATCTCTTGCCCTAAAGTTGCTAACGGTGGTAGTCTGTGTCCTTTCTGCTATTACACTAGCTTCACCTATTTGAAGAGTGGAAATAAAATCATCACTCACATAATGGTATATAGTTTGACCATGGGAACCTATTAAACTAACATCTTGCATATTCAAACTTTTTGATTCAACAACCTCTTTGGCGGCTTGAGCAAACAATTCACCAAGCTCGAAATTCAATCTGCAGATTTTATCCACGCTACCAGTTGTGGGGTCCGAACATTCTAAAATTTTTTCTCTCATTTTTTTACTATATGGTGTATTTATAAAATTAACAACCTTTACATTTAATTTTTGCTCGTCCTGTTCTGTTATTTCAATTAGTGCAGCATCTATTCCATCCACTGATGTCCCTGACATTAAACCTATTACCAACATAATATCTTCTCCTTTTACTTCCAAAGTGTTCATTTATTAATGATCTTTTCGAAAAATTATATTATTTATCTTATTTCGTATCACGTTCAATTCAGGCTTTTTTAAGAATCTATCGTAATAAACAGAATTTGTCAAAAATATTGAAAATAACCCATCTTTTCTGATCCAAATGGATGTGCCTGTAAAACCATTGTGGCCGAAACCTGTACTATCAAGTGAGTATTGACATCCTGCAACAGGTGGAGCCATCCAAGCTATATGAGTAGTATTTTCCCCTCTTTTTACCAACGTAGTTATAAAAAGATCCAAAGTGTCTTTTGAAACTATTTCCCCATTTAACAAGCTGATTATGAAAATCCTTAAATCACTGGCATTAGAAAACAAACCTGCGTTACCACTTACTCCACCCAAAGAGTAGGCAAGTTCATCTTCTACTACACCCTTCAACCTTTTACCTTCTCGGATAGATGTGGATACGGCTTTATCTTTATTCTTTGGATTGAAACAAGTATTTGCCATCCCTATTTTTTTAAAAATATCTTCGACATACTCTTTGAAATTCTTTTGAGTAACTTCTTCAACAATTTTCATAAGTGTTATAAAATTTAAACAAGAATATTCGTAACACTTGTAGGCATTTTCTTGGGGCTGAATATTGATTATGTACTTAAGCAATTCCTCTCCTCGATACTCTTCCCATAGATTTGAATAAGCTTGCATTCCAGAAGTATGAGTTAATAATTCGAAGATTGTAACCTCGCTTTTTGGACTACTTACCTCTATGAATTTGCCTATTTTATCTTCCAATTTTATTTGCTTTTCATCTATTAGTCTCATAACCGCGGTTGCAGTTCCAACCACTTTGGTAACACTTGCTAAATCAAAAATATCCTCTTCAGTAAGTCTTTCTTTTTCATCTTTTGTTCCGAAAGTATTTTTATACAATATATCTTGATTTTTACCTATTAAAATGGATGCCCCTGTATAAACATTATTTACTCCTGATGAAACAATTTCATTTAAAGATTCAATATCTTTGTCTTTCAAACCATCACTGCCTTTCAAAATTCTTTTATAAATCTTTCTAAAATACCATCACAAACCACATAAGAGTCTAATCTATCTACCTCGTTTTTTATCTCAACTTTTTCATTAGAACTAAGCAGTTTACTAGCGACTCCTGCAAGCTGGGAAAGCTTTTTTAACCATGGTTGTATATCCTCATATAACTTTTTATCTTTCATATATTTCAATTTTCCTTCAAGATTGCTCAACCTCTCTAAGTATTCCTTTAGCTCTTTTCCCTTATTCAAAGGATCTTTTCTGAATTCTTTTATTAGACTTTTCAACTTAAATGATGTTTCCCCAAAAATTCTCGATTTTAGAAAATTTTCACTGAATAATTTCATATCTTCAAAAAAGTCTGACCCTACCAAATTAAAAATAGATTTGTTCCAAGAACACCAAGGATCGTAACCTTGTGAGTTCCAAAGATAATCTGCTATTGTTAGTTCTGCAATCATCGATGCATATGGCTGATTCATCGGATTTGAGATAACCCCTTTTACTCTTGAAATGCATAAGTCATTTTCTCTGTTCATTAACGGGGCTAAGAAAAGTTCGCCTTGATCTGCATCGTTTACCGGATAATTATCCCACAAGATCAAATCATGACCGAACTGGTTTGAAATCTTATCTGCGTTTTTTCTGCTTACCCTTTTTGACCATACACCCTTCCCTGTCCATATTACAGGAATTTCAGGATTTAAGTTCTCTTTTATTGTCCTCCTGTACAACGAATCTTCTTCCTGCCAGTATTCAGTTGGACAGAAGTATAGGTTAACCTCTGAATCTTTCCCCTTTAAAAATTCATATAACTTGTTTGCTATATATGTCTGAGCCAAACCATAATTCCCTTCAAATTTTTTTTCATCTTCTTCATAATTCAACTTTTCAGGAATATCATCGAAAAGAATAGCAAATTTTTTTACACCTTTACTTAAAATTTCATAGTATTTTTTGCACAATAAATCAAACTCTTTTTGATCGCTAAATTTCATGCTAAGTCCCGGGCTTACACAAAACACAAAATCGACAAAATTATCTTTTGAAACTTTTATTAGCTCATCTATTTTTTCCATTTCTTCCTCTGGATAATCGTCTCGCCATTTTTCCCTGTGATATGGATCGTCTTTTGGAGCGTACCAATAGGTATTCATTTTATTTCTTCCACAAAAATTTATCATATCCAACCTGTTTTCATGGCTCCATGGTTCCCCATAAAAACCTTCAATTATTCCCCTCATTTTAAAAGAAGGAGAATCGAATATCTCTACTACTGGTAGAATTTTGTTTTCTAAGTCAATAAGTTGTTTTAGAGTTTGTAATCCATAAAAAATACCTTTCTTTGATTTTGAAAAGATTTTAACAGTCCTATTTTCTTTTTCGACTTTAATCAAATAGCTTTCTAAATCCATAATATCGATACTTAACTCTATATCATTGCTTTTGATAAATTCATTTAAGTCCTTTTCAGAAGGAGAAATAATAGGTTCTATTTTTAAGTCGGAATAAACTGGATCTTTTACAAAGACAAAATGTTCACTCGGAAAAATCTTAACGAAACTTTCTTCTTCAAAATTTTTGAAAATAGAGAGCTTTGAACTTTCAAAATGAATATTTGCCCCTTCATAGAATAACTTTTTGGGTTTTGGATTTAATCTAAGAAACAAATCCATTAAAACTCCTCCATTCCAATATGAGATAAAGTAATTACTTTATTATCAATAATTGTTTTTTGTATTATATCATGTTTATTTTTAAAATGTTCATCTTTTTCGCAGATATGATATAATTATACAAAACTTATTAAACTAGGGGGTGTGTTTTATGAAAAAATTATTTGTTTTAATGTGTGTTTTGATTGTTAGTTTGTTCGTTTTTTCTGAAGAAGTTATAACTTTGAATTTAATTGAAGCCTTTTCAAGCCCCTACAGAACACCTACCTTAAACAACATAATACAAATGTTCGAGACTTTGAATCCTGGGGTGAAAATTAATGTTATTTCTCCGCCATACGAAACAGCCTATCAAAAGATCAATTTAATGGTAAGCACAGAACAACCACTTGATATCGTAGAGATAGGAGACTGGGATTTAAGTGCTTTAGCTGCTATGGGGAAGTTAGAAGATTTAACTCCTTATATCGAGTCTTGGCCTGAAAAAGATGACATGGTCCAAGGGGTTTTAGAAGCCGCCAGCATTTACCAAGGTATCCCTTATTTGTTGCCTCACGGCATTTTCGTAAAAGCACTCTTTTATAGACCAGATATTTTAGCAAAATACGGAATCGAAAGTTATCCGAAAACAATGCCTGAATTGTACGAAATATCAAAAAAATTAACAGAATCGGGCAAAAATCAATATGGTTTCGCCTTTAGAGGTAAGGGTTATCCAACCGCATTTATTGATATTGTTTTAACTTCATTCTTTGACGATATAGATCCAAACAATATGTATTTAACTAAATCTGGTGAAATTATTTTTGAAGATCCAAGGGCCGTAGAAGCGTTAAACTTCTATGTTAGTTTGTATAAAGACACATCTCCAAAAGATTCAATTAACTGGGGATGGGATGAGCAAGTTAATTCGTTTGTTTCTGGAATAACACCTCTATTATTTCAAGACCCTGACACCACCGGCATGTTAAACGAAATGCTACAACCTGGCCAATATAAAACGGCCCCACTTCCCTTAGGAACAAGCGGAAATGTTTATCCATCCTTTGGATTCGTAGGTTGGGGAATTCCTACATACTCAGAACATAAGGATTTAGCTTGGAAATTCATTAAATTTGTTGCTTCAGCTGAAATAAATGGTTATTGGAGCAAGAGTTACGGTGCTTTACCAGTATTAGAATCAGTTTATACGTACGATTCATATTTCAGCTCAGAAATTTTCGAAGGTTGGACCAGGATGTTTGACGATCCCGAACATTATCAATTTACTCAGTACCCCTTAGATAATGAAAACTGGGGAAAGTGGAATGAATTCCAGGAAAAAACAATGCAGCAGGTGTTGCTCGGGCAACTTTCTGTGGAAAGTTGCTTAAAACAATGGACTGACTTTTGGAAAGATGCAGGCATTAAATAGGTGGTTTAATTGAAACGAAGAAAATTCATTTTTTTCTTGTTATTACCCACTTTGTTATTAATATCTTTTATCATTTTATACCCCACTATCAGTGGGGTAATGTTGTCTTTTAAAAATTACTCCCTTTATAACTTCCAAAATATTGAATGGATAGGTTTTGAAAATTTTAAAGCCATCTTTTCCGACCCTTTTTATATTAATACTATTTGGAACACTTTGAAATGGGTTTTATTCTCTGTGTTTTTCCAGTTAATCTTGGGTTTTATTTTAGCTCTTTTAATGAGAGAACCTTTTAAAGGAAGAGGCATATATGCAGGACTAGTTTTTTATCCATGGGCAATCTCTGGATTTGCCATAGGTTTAATATGGTCATGGCTGTTAAACGGTCAATTTGGGGTGATCAATGATATATTAATAAAAATTGGAATTATTGAAGAAAACATTAGTTTTCTTTCGGATCCTTCGTTAGCAATGTTCTCTGTTATTTTAGTGAATGTTTGGTATGGAATACCTTTTTTCGCCATCATGATTTTAGCAGCATTACAGTCTGTTCCTGATTCCCTTTACGATGCAGCGGAAATCGACGGCGCAGGTTACTTCACCAAGCTTTTTAATATCACTATACCATATATTAAACCCACTTTGATAAATACAATTTTATTGAGAACCATATGGGTTATGAATTTTCCTGATATAATTTACGGGATGACACGCGGTGGGCCTGCTGGCAGCACAGAGATTTTGGCTGTAAAGATGATAAATACCGTTTTTTATGAATCAGACTATAGTAAAGCCGCAGCACATGGTGTGGTTATTATTTCAATTCTTTTCATTTACACTATTATTTACTTAAAATTAACTTCTAAACGGGAGTTTAGCCTATGAAGAAAAAATTTTTGCCTAAATTTATACGTATAATTTTACTATCTATGTTTTTTATTTTTGCAATTTTTCCATTATACTGGATTATATTAACTTCGTTAAAACCCACGCAGGAAATATACTCATTTCCAATTAAGTATTGGACAAATAATCCTACTTTACTAGGGTACAAGAGATTATTTGAATTCGTCAATTTTAAAAGGTATTTTGTAAACAGTATTTTCGTATCTTTAGGCGCTTCCTTTGTTTCAACAATATTTGCCATGTTAAGTGGGTATATACTTTCAAGGAAAGAATTCAAATGGAAATATCCTATTATATTATTCTTATTTTTTTCTCAGATGATCCCAACTTATTTAATCATGGTTCCACAATACACAATGTTTTCAAATTTAAATTTAATCAATAAACTCATAAGCCTAGTGATAATTTATAGCGGTTTTGGAGCAGCTTTTAGTACAATAATGGCTAAGGGTTTTTTTGATAGAATTCCAAAAAGTATCGAAGAAGCCGCTTTAATTGACGGATGTAATGAAATCCAATCTCTATTCAAAATCACTATTCCCTTAATGTTACCTGGTTTATCGGCTATTCTTAGTTTTTCTTTTGTGAATAACTGGAACGAGCTGTTTACTGCTGTGATGTTTTTAAATACTTCCGACAAATATACCGTACCTGTAGGACTATATTCCATTGTATCAAAGGCTGGTGTGCAGTGGAATGTGCTGGCTGCAGGAATCGTGATCGCTCTTTTACCAACAATTATAGTATTTTCCATCTCACAAAAGTATATTATCGCAGGGCTTACACAGGGAAGCTTAAAAGATTGAAAGTGTAGGCACCTACTAAACGAAAAGTGGTGATAAAAATGAATTTTTTAGGAATAGACGGCGGAGGAACTCACATAGCTGCTAGTTTGATCAACGAAAGTGGAGATGCATTGAAAAAAATTGAGATAGAAACGGGTGTCAATCTTACCTCCGTTGATCAAGAAAGACTGAAAAGTATTATAAGCAAAATTAAGACAAAAACCACAGAAGTCGACGGAATAGTAGTAAGTTTTTCGGGTGCAGGAACCCCACAAAGAAAAAAACAGCTATTAGACATTTTTAAAGAAATTTTTGATATCAACAACATCGTCGTATATAACGATGGTGAATCTATTCTCTATTCTCTTTTTAAAGGAAGTAGTTTAGCAATTGTTATCGCAGGCACGGGGTCTTTGGTCATTGGTATGGATAAAGATCAAAATATCGTAAGAAGCGGTGGTTGGGGGCATCTTTTTGATGATGTAGGAGGAGGTTTTTGGATATCCACAAGAATCTTTCAGGAAGCCTTCAGATTCAGAGACAAACTAAGAGAGTTCGATCCTATTTTTAATAGACTTCTAAAATTTTACTCTTGCGAAAATATTGAAGAACTTACCTCTTTACAAGGAAGAAAAGATTTTAAAACAATCATTTCTTCTTTCGCCAAAAAAGCTTTAGAAAAGCCAACAAATCTTGTTGAAGAAATAATTAATGAAGGTATTTCTGATTTAACTTTAAGATGTAAAAAGATTTTAGATTCTTTGAATATAAACGATCTTTATTTGAGTGGAAGCCTTTTTAAATCTGAATATTACTTGCAAAGATTTCAAGAATTTATGTACCATTATTCATTAAACCCGTTGAATTTTGATGTAAGTAAACAAATGGCATTATTAGCAAGAAAATATTTTTTAACCAAATAAAACTTCTCTGCGTTATTTTAAAAAATATACTCCACCCAATAAGATGGAGAAAGATCAACCTGGTTAATTTTTATATTTTATTAAGACCTTGTGTGATTTTTACGGCCGTTGAAAGAGAGTCCAAATAAGTAGTTCTCGTACCTAAAGTATAAGCAGAAAGAGGCATGATAAATGTACCATGAATATCGAAACTCTCAAAATCTCCATTAGACTTTTTCTCTTTAAAGCCCGCCCCTTGATGTATTACATAGTATTCATTTCCAAATTTACCTAAATACATCATCACGTGACCTTTCATAAAAAGAATATCCCCGGTTTTTAAACCATCTAATATTATTTTTCTTTCTTCTGCTTGCTGAGGGAAAGAAGTTCTTTCAGCAGGAGTCATGATTTCTTGATACTTAGTATCTCTTGGCAAATATATTCCAAAACACTTAAATATATCCATTATGAAACGTGAACAATCTCTATTGTAATCGCTCCCTCCCCAGCCATATCTTTCACCAACCATTTTAAACGCTTGTTTAATTAAATTTCTCTGGGTAAAATTAAGAAAAGAAGTTTTTACTTCTTTTGCCGAAGAAACTGGAAAAATCCCATATGTTTCATTGTCCAATCTATTTTTAAGAGGGATTTTTATCGGATAACACCCTTCAGGAAATAGGGTGTTCATTTCAAAATAAAATTTTTTTGTTTCATTTTCATCTGCTAGAACTAACTTATCTCCCATCTGAAAACGAAATTTACCAATGGTAGGCAACTCTTCGGTGCAAACTTTACTTTCCATCAATATTAGAGTTCTTGTTGATTTATTGTAATCAAAAAATTCTTTTTTAGAAACTTCAATTAAACTTTTTCTGTTTGTCCATCCTGAATAAAAAGAGCTCTGAACAAAATACCAATTTAGTTTAAAACTTCTTCTGTATATTAAAATCGGTTCTCCTGGTGAAAGAGTAGTGAGCCTGGTAATATCATGAAAAGGATAATTTGGTGTTATTCCCAATGGATATTTAAAAGGTAGTGATTTTAAGCCGCTTCTATCAGTTATTAAGCCAAAAGATATCGGAATATCCCCAGAAATCCCTTTTTTGAAATCTCGAAAATTTGAAAGAAACTCTTTTAACTTATCTTTGTTCAAAGGTCTTATTTTTTCACTATCTTTGAAAAATAAATTTTCTTCGATTAATTTTTTTAAATCTTCCATTGGCATTACTTTTTCAATTTCTTTTATAAAATCATTCCCTGTTATTTCACTTTTTGCATTTGAAAAATCGTAATAATAGTTTTCTAGATGAGATTCAACCATCTTCTTATGAAGAAGATGGTTGAATGATTTTATTTCATATTCATCCATCAAAATTTCATCGGGGTTATCCAACCTATCTATCCAAAAATCAGGATCATATAACCTTTTATCTTTTAAATGAGTATATATAAATTCATTTACCATTCTTTATCTCCATTCGCTATTTTCAACATCCCTTTTTATTAAATCATCGTAAATTTCTCTTCTTGTTATCACCTTGTGTTTTCCATTCTTGACTAAAACAATGGCGGGTTTTAGAAAACCATTATAATTACTTGACATCGAATAGGTATAATCTCCAGTAGAGGGGATCGCTAACAAATCTCCCGGTTTTATTTCTGGAAGGTAGGTATCTTCAATTAAAATATCTCCTGATTCACAAGCCCTACCAGCTATTGTAACCTTTTCTAAGTTCGTTTTTTCCTTTGGACGATTCGCAATAAACGCCTCATATTTTGCGCCATACAATGCAGGCCTAATATTATCAGCCATACCTCCATCAATAACTACGTATTTTTTATTTTCGGCTTTCTTGATTGTGCCAACAGTGTAAAGTGTGGTCCCAGCGTTAGAAATAATGTATCTACCTGGTTCTACTATTATTTTTGGAGAAGGATAATGAAACTCATTTGACAAAAATCTAACTTCTTGAATGACCCCTTTTATAGCATTCTGAATATCTATAGCTTTTTCAAAAGTCGAGTGCGCTACACCAAATCCTCCACCAATATCAATTTCTGGTAAAACAACCCCTGTTTCTCCTCTTATTTTGTTTAAAAGATCAAAAAAAGTTTTTACTAACTCCACATAAGGTTCTGCCTCGTTTATTTGAGAACCTATATGTGCATGAATACCTTTTATCTCCAAATTTTCAGAATTTTTGATGGATTTAATAAGTTTCAACATGTCATCAAAAGGCATCCCAAACTTGGAATTTTTTTGACCGGTTGAAATATACTTATGAGTGTCTGGAGAGATGTTGGGGATAACCCTAAAATAAATTTTTGCCTTTTTTCTTAATCTTTTACTGATCTTATCAATGTTTCTAAATTCATCTTCATTATCAACTATAATGTGACCTGCATCATTCTCTAGAGCCATAATTAATTCTTCGTTAGTTTTACTGTTTCCGTTAAAGAAAATTTTGTTTGCAGGAAAAGAACTATGAAAGGCTATATACAGTTCTCCACCCGAAACCACATCTAAAGACACTTTTTCACTTTGTAAAATTCTACAAAGCTCTGTATTCAAAAATGCCTTCGAAGCATAAGCAATTTCGTAATTAGTATAATCAGCGCTATCGAAGACATTTTTTATCCTTTTGATGTTCTCCATGATTTTAATTTCGTCCAACACTAATAATGGAGTACCATACTCATTAGCTAAGTGAGTACTTTTTACCCCAGAAATTTCCAATACTCCATCTTTATCTATTTTCAAGTTTTCCGTTAAAAACATTCTTTCTCCTTAATCTTCTTTAGTATAAAGGTAATAATAATCTCCAGGCCAGATGGGATTATCTATCCACCCTTTTAACCAAGATCGCTGAACCCTTATCCCTTCTGGTTGATAAAGTGGAACACAAACCGCATATTTTGATACGAATTTTTGAACTTCTATATAGATTTCTTCTCTTTTTTGAGGATCTGTTTCAATTGCCGCTTTTTCTATCATGTCGTTAAGTGATTGACCAACAAATTCTGACCTAGGCAAGGTTGCAAAAGATACATAATTTTCTCCATAATACAATCCATAACGTCCTTCACTGTGATAATATGTAAAAATGAAATTGTGAGGATCAGGATAATCTGCTATCCATGCTATAACAAAAGCGGGCATCATCAAGTTTTCTCTTTGATCAAGATAAGTTGCCCATGGTACTCCTCTAACCTCAACTTGAAACCTTGGATTGATTTTTTCCAAATTATCTCTTATATTTTCTGCAGCTATTCTCCTTGTATCATTCCCTGTATTGTATAATATTGACATTTTAAAACCAGTTTGCCATAATCTTCCATTGTAAGCCAGTTTAAAATATTCTTCTGCTTTTTGAAGGTCAAATTCATATAAGGGAAGAGTTTCATCAAAACCTAAAAATCCACTTGGTAAAGCTGTTGGTATACGCGCTCCCAAACCATTTAAAACTCCTTCTATCATACCTTCATAATCAAAAGAATAAGCAAAACCTAATCTTACGTTTTCGTCTCTAAAAAAATCAGTTGGTATTCCTTCTCCATCTAACTGACCCGATCCTATGTAAGGCGATTCTGGATTAATTGTCCAATTGAATTGTAAAGTCTGAGTTTGAACTTCCGGTGTACCTTCAAAAACTGTTACATCTTTCATCGATTTTACAATATCTAAATATTCAACCGGAGTATCTATAATATCTGCATCTCCTGTTTCAAGCATAGCTCTTCTTGTTGACCATTCCTCTATGGCTTGAATGATTATTCTTCTTATTGGTGCGGGACCTCTCCAGTAATCGTCGTTCCTTTCAAGTGTTACCCTTTGTTGAGCGTGATCCCATTCTACTAATTTATACGGACCAGTTCCCATCGCATGGTCTGCGTATGGGGATTGTTCTTTTGTCCATCCGTGATACTTCCACCAACCTTCTGCATTTCCATCCCATATGCCTAATTCTATAGAGTATTCTTTATCTAATATTGCACCCCAACCACTTCCAGCAGCAATTACATTCAAAAATGGGGCAAAAGGTCTTGCCAAATGAACATGAACTTCGTTACCTTGAACTTCTACTGCAGGATCTATTACATCATAATAGAAATTAACTAGAGCATCTTCGTATTCTGGAGTTGCTGGATTCATATCATCATCAAATATGGTATCCCATGAAGCACCTACATAATCTTCTACCAAAATTTTAATATCCGAAACCCCAAACATAGGATCTAAAAACATCCACATTGGACCTCCGGCAGGAGCATACAAGATGCCTCTTTCGAAGGTATATTCGACATCTTCAGGGGTTAAATCGTTACCGTTGTGGAATTTCACACCTTCTCTTATTGGGAAGACATATGTTGTTCCACCATCTCTCAAATAACCATTTTCAACTGAAGGGACAACCGCTGAGAGCATAGGAACAAACTTACTCAGACTTTCTCCATCGTATGCTACCAAGTTATCGTAAACATTGAAAATAACTTCACCACTTGCAGCGTCGTAAGCATGGTGAGGATCTAGAGTATCCGCTTCTCCGATAGTGGCATCGAAGATGATATCAGGGTTTTTCACCTGAGACCAACCAAAGACAACAACTAACACAGCTACCAAAAGTACAAACAATCTTTTCATACTAATACCCCCCTTTTTTGTTAATAAAAAGTTAAATAGATTAACTAGTACACACATATGTTTATATTATACAACAAACTTAACGCTAATTCCTAATTAATATTAAAATTCAGTGTTAGTAGGGGGTTTTTCGTACAAAAAACATCTCACTTTTCTGTTATCTACCTGAAAGTATGGGGGTAGATAATTCTTGCATTTTTCCATAGCAAATGGACAATAACTTATACATCAAAGCTTATAGCAGTTTTATTTATCCTTGCAATGTATATCTTTTTAACTGGTAAAAAAGTCAATCGTATAAATGACAAGCTACTCTATGCCCTTCTCCAAATAATTCTGGCTTTATTTGCTCGCAAATTTTCATTTTATATTTGCATCTTGTATGGAAAGGACACCCTGAAGGCGGATTAACAGGACTTGGAGGCTCTCCTTGTACAGAAACCTTATCTAGTTTTTTGTTTTTAGGGTCCCAACTTGGCATGGAATTCATCAAAACTTTAGTATAAGGATGTAGGGGATTCTGAAATAACTCATCCGAAGTTGCCTCTTCTACAATATTTCCTAAATACATTACAGAGATTTTATCACTTACATGATATATTAAATCTAGGTTATGAGAAATAAAGAGATAAGAAATTTTAAAATCTTTTTGGATTTTTTTTAATACCTCGATTATTTGATTTTGAACAGATACATCTAAGGCAGATGTTGGTTCATCACATACAATTAATTTTGGCCTTAAGGCCAAAGCTCTTGCTATTGCAATCCTCTGCCTTTGTCCTCCACTAAACTCATGAGGATATCTTTTTGTATAAGAAGGACTAAGCCCCACTCTTTGTAACAACATTTCAACATATTCATTTTCCTCTTTTTTATTTTTATATACTTTATGAATTTGCAAAGGTTCTTTTATAATTTCATCTATGGTGAGCCTTGGATCCAGAGAATCATAAGGATTTTGAAAAATCATTTGTACATTTTTTCTAAAAGTATTCTTTATAGTCTTATCAATTTTTTTAGTTATATTATACTCATTGCCATTTTCACTATAAAAATATAGTTCTCCTCCTGTTGGTTCGTATATCTTTGTAATTATCCTTCCCAATGTTGTTTTACCACAACCCGATTCCCCCACAATTCCTAATGTTTTAAATTCCTCCACTTCAATATCAACGTTTTCTAAAGCCTTGACATACCCTTTAACTTTTAAAAATACTCCTCCTCTAATTGGAAAATATTTTTTTATATTTTTAGCTTTTATTATTTTCAAGCTCGTCACCTCTATTTCCAAACAGCCAACAGGAAACTGAGTGCCTCTCATTTATAACAGTTCCCTGTGGTTCACGTTCTCGACAAATATCCATAGCATATTCACAACGGGGATGAAATCTACAACCAATGGGGAATTGTTGAGGATTTGGAACGGTACCTCGAATATAAGGAAGAGATTTTGCTTTGTATTCTTTTTTAATTTTTGATCTCATTAAGCCGATTGTATAAGGATGTTTAGGATTTTCAAAAATCTCCTTGGTACTACCTTTTTCTACTATTTTACCTGCATACATTACATGCACTCTGTCTGCCATTTCCGATATTACTCCAAGATCATGGGTTATGAAAATTATTGAATTCCCAAATTCTTTTTGAATGGATTTCATCAGATTCAAAACTTGTGCTTGAATAGTAACATCCAAGGCTGTAGTTGGTTCATCAGCAATCAAGATTTTTGGGTTTGTCAAAAGATTTAAAGCAATCATGGCTCTTTGAAGCATTCCTCCACTCATTTCATGGGGGTACTCATCATATCTCTTTTCTGGCTCAGGAATACCTACCTTCTTCATCATCTCTATACCTTGAATTCTACTTTCTTGCTTTGATAGTTTTAAATGCGTTTTACATACTTCTGACATTTGTTCCCCTATGGTAAATAAAGGATCAAAGGAAGCCATTGGTTCTTGGAAAATCATTCCAATTTCTTTTCCTCTCAATTTCCTAACATTTTCTTCTTTCTCTTGTAATATATTAAATCCATTGTACAGAATTTCTCCTGACAAAATCGTAGATTTAGCATTCAATAATTTCATAATTGCAAGGTTAGTTACTGTTTTTCCACATCCGGATTCTCCAACTAAGCCTAAAGTTTCCTTTTCTTTCAATACAAAGCTAATATCATCAACAGCTTTAGAAATACCTTCAAAAGTTTTAAAGTATATCTTCAAATGTTCCACTTGTAAAATATTGTTTGTTTTGATCACGCTCTTTCGCCCACCTTATAAGGATCTACAGCGTCTCTCATAGATTCTCCAACAAAATTAAAGGAAAGCACAGCAATAACGATAAAAATCCCTGGTATTAAAAGCCAAGGGTAAGAAGAAAGAGCAGAAAGAGATTGGGCTTGACCAAGTAACAAACCCCAACTTGTCATTGGTTCTTTGACTCCTAAACCCAAAAAACTCATGGAACTTTCTCCTAGGATCATTCCGGGAATGGATAAGGTAGAAACAACTATTAAATAAGACATTGTATTTGGAATTAAGTGCTTAATAACTATTCTAAAGCCTGATGCTCCCATGGTTTGAGATGCCAAGATAAACTCTTTCTCCCTTAAACTTAAGACCATCCCTCTAACTACCCTTGCAACCCCCATCCATCCAATAAATGACAAAACCAATACTATACCAAAATAAATCATCGTACTTGGCCACTCAGGTGGCAAAATCATTGCAAGCGCCAACCATAAAGGAATTCTTGGGAAGGATCTCAGTAATTCAGTAAATCTTTGAATAATTACATCGATCCAACCCCCATAGTACCCAGATATAGCACCTAAAATTGCACCTATTAGCACACTTATAAAAGTTCCTACAAGTCCTATTGTCATGGACACTCTAGAGCCATATATAATCCTAGAAAATAAATCTCTCCCAAATTTATCAGCACCAAACAAAAATAACATAGCGTTTGAATCTTTTGGAATACCAAAAAGATGGATATCACTTTCTATTATGCCCCAAAATTTGTAAGTATCTCCTTTCACAAAAAATTTTACTGGAATTATTTCACTTTTATCCTCTACATAGTTCAATTGGAGAGTAACCGCATCTCTTTCTTTCTTCAAAGGATGTATATACGGTCCAACAAATTTATCCTCATAAAACCACCTTATCTTAGTTGGAGGTGCATATGTGTAGCTACTGTTCGAAGTAGTGTAAGAATAGGGAGCTATAAATTCAGCAAATAAAGCAAATATATATAAAATAATAAGAATTATTAAACCTATTATACCTAATTTATTTTTAAAAAAAGCATTTACAATTCTTTTGGTTTGATCCTTCAAAAAAAGCACCTGCCTTCTCTTGATTATAAAGTTATACATTAGCTAATTCTTATACGCGGATCTAGCATAGCAAGGGCAATATCTGCTATCAAATTTCCAATTTGCGTCATAAAAGCGATAAACATTAAAAAAGTCATCACTAAATATTGATCATGATTTAATAACGCATTATAAAAAAAAGGTCCCATCGTAGGTAAATTTAAAACTATTGCGGTAATTATTGTTCCACTAAAAATATCAGGTAATTGCATTCCAGCCATACTTACCAAAGGATTTACAGCATTTTTTATTATATGATGTCTGACATCTTTTTCTTCTAAACCACGAGCTCTCAAAGAAGTAACAAACGGGGCATTAATGAAATCCAACATGTTACCTCTCATGACTCTCATTAAACCAGCTAGACCTGCAGTACCTACTACTACTACGGGGAGCCAAATATGTTTAAAAAGATCCATTATTTTTGCCCAGCTCCATGGAACTCCTATAAATTCAGGAGAAAACAATCCTCCTACCGATGTTGCCCCCATTTGCAAAGCTAGCCACATTAAAACTAATGCTAGAAAAAAGTCTGGAATTGACATTCCAATAAAACCTAAAAAGGTAAGGGTGTAATCTCCAGCAGAATATTGATGTAAAGAAGTGTATATGCCAGCAGGGACTGCTATAATCCACTGAAATATTATTGTAAGAAGGGCAATAGACACAGTCCATCCCATTCTTTCCCAAATTAACTCTCCAACTGGCCTTTTATAAGCAAAAGAATAACCAAAATCACCTTTAGTTATAATTCCTTTAATCCACATCCAGTAACGCTGAGGAGCCGGTTTATCAAGTCCTAAGGATTTCTGCAATTGAATTACTTGCTCAGGAGATACACGGGGATTATTAAGATACTGAGTTGCAAAATCACCAGGTTGAAGTTCAGTAATGACAAAACAAATTACCGAAACAAAAAACATCATTGGTATCATGATTAATAATCTTCTAATAATAAAAGTTTTCATTATTTATTCCTCCAAAGAACTTTAATCTTCTTGACTCCTAAATCTCAAAAGAGAGAGGAAAAAGCCTTCCTCTCTCTTTAAAATAACCACTATTTTTTAAATATAGTCTCATTCAGATAGACGATAACCCCTTCTTCATTAACAAAAAAGTTTGAGAGATTTGATTGCTTGGCTGATAATTCCATACCTTTACAAACATATATGAAAGGTACATAGTAGGCATAAAGAGCTTGCCAGTCATCATAGTAGATTTTTCTTAGCTTCTGATCCATAGTTACCTGAGCCTTCTCGAAGTCTTCAAAAATCCTTAATTCCCACTCTAACATCTCTTCAAATATAGGTTCACTAGTTTCTTTATTCATGGTTGAAAGGTGATTGTAATATAAATGATTTCCGGGTTGCCATATTGCCTTTCTTAATTGTGGATCGGGTTGATTTCCAAAAGCACCTATGGCAGCTTCATAATCTCCAGATAAGGTACTTTGTGAAACCAATGTAGGATCTAATATCTGAAGATGAACTTTTACCCCAATTTTTTCCAAATCCTGGGAGAAGATGTAAGCAATATCTTGATTTTCTTGAGCACTTGAAGAAGTTAAAACAAACTCAAATCTCTCACCACTGGGTAACTCTCTCCATCCATCATCGTTTCTGTCTTTTATGCCAATTGAATCAAGCATTTGCTCAGCCATTTTTAAATCATATGATCTTCTAATACCTTCAATATTGGGATTGTAAAAAGCTTTGTTACTAGGAAGAACAGGTGTCCCACCATAAACAGCTAATGTATTATATACTTCTTCTATTATTCTATCTCTATCAAGGGCATATTCCATTGCAAATCTGAATCTTTCGTTTCTAAATATATCTTTTAATTCTGGATCTTTGGCATCAAAATTAAACGTAATGTGTACAGGACTAGGTGTTGGCTTTACTGGTTCTCCTTTAAAAACCTTTATCTTCCCTTTGGATACTTCTTCTTGCTTTAAATAAGGATAATCTTTCGGAGATACTGTCATATAATCAATTTGACCAGCTAAAAATTGGGCAGTTGCAACTTCATCATCTTCAATAATCAAATAAACCAACTCATCCACGTACGGAAGCTTGTTACCCCATTTGTCTACTTTCCAATAGTATGGATTTTTTTCTAAAACAACTTTTTGCCCTGTTACATATTCTTTTAAAACAAAAGGTCCAGTTCCTACTATTTCCTGCGGAGGTGTATTAGTTAGCCACAAACGATTAACAGAACCCAAATCATCTTTGTCAATCTTTGATTCCAGTTTATGTTTAGGATAAATGTAAGCATGACTCAAAACATTAAAAAAAGCTCCATAAGGTTCTGGAAGATAGGCTTTTACAGTTTTATCATCCACTTTTTCCCATCTGACAAGTTCTCCTCCGATAGTATATCTAGCTATTTCATTTCCTTCAGCGAATCTATTCATAATGAAATAATCCATACTAAATATTACATCGTCTGCAGTAAAAGGAACTCCATCGGACCATTTGACATCCCTTAAATGAAATAAGACTTCTTTTCCGTCTTCTGAAACTTCCCAAGATTCAGCCAAAGCTGGTTCTATAACAAAGGTTATAGGATTGAGATCAACTAATCCTCTCAAAAATTGTCCAGCAATAGTATATGCCGCACTATCTAAAGTGCCGTAATAATTGAAGGATTGAGGGGCGCTTGATAACCTTATGGTTAAAGTTCCTCCAAGCTTTGGCTTTTCTGGTGTAAACATCTCGTCCACCACAAAATCAGAAGCAAATATACCTATACTTACCAAACTTAACACTAAGAATACTAATAACTTTTTCATACCACATAACCTCCTTTAAATGATTTGATGGTACCAGAAATGTTGCTAATGTAAAACGATTTATTTTGTATTAAAGTAATGACTTTAATTTGAAAAATTTTCACTTTTTAATTATACTACCATTTTTTTTCTTTTGCAAATTAGAAATAATGAGCTATGGTCTTCTAATTCAAAATAATTGCCCATAATTCCGAATAAACGCCCTTAATTAAAAAAAATAGAATTGACATATTGTTATAACTTAAGGTACAATATATATAATCAAAAAAAGTGAGGGAGAATATTAAATGATTCTTCAAGGTTTGGATTTAATGGAAAAACATGGATTCACAAAATTAAAAAACAAAAAAGTTGGTTTGGTAATAAATTATTCATTCGTTAACAAAAATATGGAAGATGGCATAGAAATAATGTTGAAAAATGGAGTAGATATAAGAAAAATATTTACACCTGAACATGGATTATATGGTCTTGCTGATGGAGTTGAATACTCAGATCAGATTCATCCTGTATATAATATACCAATTATTAGCTTGTATGGAAAGCACAAAAAACCCACACAAGAAATGTTAGAAGATATCGACATATTAGTATACGATATTCAAGATGTCGGTTTAAGATTTTATACTTTTATATACACTTTAGCTAATACAATGATTTCAGCTCAAGAAAATAGTAAAAAAATCATCATATTAGACAGAATAAATCCTGTAGGGAGAATCGTATTTGGTTCACGAATAAAAAAAGACTATTCAACTTTTGTTGGTGGATATGAGCTTCCTTTAAGATACGGTTTGACACCAGGTGAATTAGCAAAGTATTACAAAAAATATCTTGACCTTGATTTAGATCTTGAAATCATTCCTATTGAAGGATGGAAAGGAGAATCATTTGAAAACACTAAATTGAAGTGGAATATTCCCTCACCCTCTCTTCCAACATTTGATTGTACCTTGGCTTACAGTGGAACTTGTCTCATAGAGGGGACTAATGTAAGTGAAGGAAGGGGAACTCCTAAACCTTTCTGTTTCGTGGGAGCTCCTTGGATAGATGAAAACATTCTATACAAATTCATAAAAGAAAAATTCCCCTATTTAATTTTAAGAAAAAGGTATTTTATACCAAATTCTTCTAAATACCAAGGTGAATTGTGCAAGGGTATAGAATTTTTCCCTGAAATTAAAGATAATTTTACTATTGTTGCCGTACAGATTATACGCCACTTAATTCAGCAAAGAGGAGAATTTGAGTTTAGAAAATACATAGATAGAGGAAGTCAAACACAAAGAGATCATATAGAAAATTTATTGGGGGAGGATAAAAAAATTTTCTTTGAGAACGATGACACTTATTTAACCGAATGGTACAAGAGCTCCCAAGATTTCATTAATTTTTGTGAAGATATACTATTATATGGAGGATTAAAGCAATGGAAAATTTAGAGAAAGTGTTGGGGAAACTATTCTTAATAGGGATTCAAGGAACCTCTTTAAACAACGAAAATATGAAGGTTTTAAAATCAATTTTGCCTGGGGTTATCATTTTCTTTTCACGAAACATAGAAGATAAATTTCAACTTAGCAAGTTCATCGAAGATATTAAAAATTTTTTAGATTACGAACCCTTATTTTGTATCGATCAAGAAGGTGGAATGGTAACCAGATTAAAAAAAGGATTTACTGTTGTACCCAGCGCTATGGGTATAACTGCGACTAACGAACCAGAGAATGCATATCTTTCTGCAAATTTACTTGCAAAAGAAATGTTAGCAGTTGGAATCGATTGGAATCTTGCTCCAGTTGTTGATATCAACAACAACCCAAAGAATTCTGTAATTGGAATTAGAAGTTTTTCCGATGATAAAAATGTGGTACTAAAGTTTGCCCGTGAATATGTGAAGGGATTGCATGACGGGGGAGTACTTTCTTGTCTAAAACATTTCCCTGGTATTGGAAACGTCAACACCGATCCTCATTTAGACCTTCCCCAAGGCGAATTAAGCAAAGATGATCTTCTTTCAACAGAGTTATTCCCGTTTCTAAATATTGATTCTCCTTCATGGATGCCGACTCACGTGTACCTTTCAAAGATACAAAATAAAAAAGAACCAGCATCTTTATCAGAAGAGATTTTAACAGGCTTGGTAAGAGAAGAACTAAAATATAAAGGGGTTTTGGTTGCGGATGATTTTGAGATGGGGGGAGTAGCAAACTTTTATTCAGCCCAAGAGGCAGTAATAAAATCACTGAATGCCGGAATGGACATAGTTAGTATCTGCCATTCTTTTGAAAAACAATCAGCAGCCAAAAACGCTGTATTGAGAGAGTATAAAAACAACGAAAATTTTAAAAAAAAGATAAATTTATCATTAGAGAGAATCCAATCGTTAATGAAAATTTCAGCAGATCTGAAAGAGAAAAACAATAATAAAATATCTTTAGAAGAAATTGGCAAAAAAGAACATATAAACTTAGCTCAAAATATTTTTGATAAATCTATCACTGTTCTTAATATGTCTCATGACAAAAGCTTTTTGCCTTTAAAAAACGTTGATGAAATTTATTACTTTGCTAAAGAGTCATTATCTTATGGAATCGAAGACAAAAGAACACAAATTTCTTATATTATTGAGCCAATATCAAAAGAACTCAAAGCAAAAGTAAACATTTTAGAAACGAGTAAAATAATTGAACCTCTGGTAAGGGAAGAAATAATTCAAAACTCTAAAGACAAAACTATCTTAGTTCTATGTGAAAATGCATATTTGCATTCAGAATTGGTTGATTTGATAAGCAAGATGTCCCAAAAATCAAAAAAACTAATTTTAGTTGCTTTAAGAAACCCAAATGATGTTTTTATTCCTAATGTAAAGTACGGAATTTGCACATACGGTTTTAATGAAAATATTCAAACTTCTTTGCTTAAAATTCTCAAAGGAGAAATAAAACCAACTGGGAATTTACCAATTAAACGGAGGCTAGAAAATGCTAGAGAATCTGGAAACCGAAAAAAGTAACCCTAAGACTCAGAATTTGGACGAGATGGACATACATGAAATACTAAGAATAATTAATCAAGAGGATGCAACAATAGCGTTATGCATCGCCGAAAATTTAGAGAATATAGAAAATGTGGTTGTTAACTGTATTTCAGCCATTAAGAATCACGGAAGGATCATATATGTTGGGGCAGGGACGAGTGGTAGAGTAGCCGTTGTAGATGCGGTAGAAACAGTTCCAACTTTTGGTATAGATTCAGGAATCTTTCTCCCCTTAATCGCGGGAGGAGAAAAAGCCTTCTTTCAAGCTACAGAACATGTTGAAGATTACGAAGAAGGTGGGAAAATAGACTTAGAAAAAAATAATGTCCGTTCTGAAGATTATGTAATAGGTATAACTGCTAGCGGGCGAACCCCTTATGTAAAAGGTGCATTATCCAAGGCAAAAGAAATAGGATGTAAAACAGCTTTGATTTGCAACGTAAAAAACCCCGAATTGATGAAAATCTCAGATATTGTAGTTTCTTTAAGAACGGGCCCAGAAGTCATTGCAGGAAGCACAAGAATGAAAGCTGGCACAGCCCAAAAAATGGTTTTAAATATGATAAGCACCGTTACTATGATAAAACTTGGAAAGACTTTTAAAAACTATATGGTGGACGTTAAAATCATGAATCAAAAATTAGAAGAAAGAGCAGAAAGAATAATTTCTGAGGTAACTGGATTGGATAAAAAAACCTGCAAAGAGTACTTAATCAAGGCTGATATGAAACCCAAATTGGCAATATTGATGATTTTATCTGGAAAAGACAAAGAATTTTGTATCGAAGCTCTAAAGAAAAACGAAGTATTGAATGAAGCATTGAAAACATTAAAGAATTAAACTCATAGGAAAATCCCCATATTTGGGGATTTTTTATCAAATTATATTTCATTTTCGTTTGAAAATTTCATACATTTGATCGATATTATAGGTATTTATCACGTCTTTTGCTTCAAGCCAACCTTTACGTGCGATACCCACTCCATATTTTACGTCTTGTAGTCCTTCAACTCTATGAGCGTCTGGACAGATGGCAAGTTCAACTCCTTTTTCTTTTGCATATTTAATGTAACGCCAATCTATATCTAACCTATGAGGGTTTGAGTTTATTTCAATTATTTTATCGTATTCAGCACAAGCATCGATAACTTTATAAACGTCAAGATCATATCCATCTCTTGAAAGTAATAGTCTACCCGTTAAGTGTCCTAAAATCGTTGTGTATTTATTTTTTACAGCTTTTATAATCCTTTCAGTCATCTCTTCTTTGCTCATCTTAAAATTAGAATGTACCGAAGCAATTACAAAATCAAACTGTTTTAATAAATCTTCTTCATAGTCCAGTGAACCATCTTTCAAGATATCTGATTCTATGCCTTTTAGTATCTTTATATCCGTATATTTTTCATTCAATCTATCAATTTCATCGAACTGTCTTAATATATCTTCCTCTTTTAAACCATTTGCATATCGGGCAGATTTACTGTGATCTGTAATACCGATATACTTGTAACCTAGTTCTCTTGCACCATTTACCATCTCGGTAAGAGTATTCGCCCCATCGCTGTAATTAGTATGTACGTGAAAAATACCTTTGATATCTTTTTCTTCAATCAATACTGGTATTTCACGTTTCTCAGCCGCTTCAATTTCACCCATATTTTCACGAATTTCAGGTGGGATATAAGACAAATTTAATTTTCTGAATATTTCTTCTTCATCGTGGCATTCGATGAGGGTATCCCCTTTAAATAACCCATATTCGTTCATCTTTATACCCATTCGTTTTGCCCTATTTCTCATGGCGGTGTTGTGCTCTTTACTACCGGTGAAATGGTGCAAAGCGTACGGGTACTCTTCATCCTTTACTACCCTTAAATCAACATTAATACCAGATTCTAAAGTTATACTTGTCTTCGTATTCCCCTTAGCAATCACATCTCTTGTTTTGCCATATTCTACAAATCTTTCCATTAATTTTTGTGGATCATTAGTAGTTGCCAATATATCTATATCTTTTACTATTTCCTTTTTTCTTCTGATACTTCCAGCTATCTCACACCTTATAACGAGCCCTGTTTTAAGTAAATATTGTTTGAGTGAATCAGCTTCGGAATATGCTTCTGAAAATAGATGCTGGTTGCTAAACCTTTTTACAAATTTAATACCTTCTAAGATTTTCTTTTGAGTCTTTTCTCCAAATCCTGGGAGCTCAACCAGCCTATTTTCAAGGCAAGCATACTCCAGTTCTCCAACGGTTTTTATATCCAATTTATCGTACAAAGTTTTTATCTTCTTAGGTCCCAGACCTGGTATTTTTAACATCTCAACCAGACCTCCGGGAATCGATGCCTTTAAATTTTCGTAGTATTCGAGTCTTCCTGTGGTGATAAGTTCGGTAATCTTTTTATTGATGGCTTCGCCTATCCCTTTGACCTCTTTTAGTTTGTTATCCTTCACTAATACTTCTATATCTTCATCAAGAGTTTCTAGAGCACGTGCAGCATTATAATATGCCCTGATTTTAAAAGGGTTTTCTCCTTTTAATTCCAGTAAAAGACCTATCTCGTTGAGAATATCTATAACAGTTTTTTTATCCATTTTACTTCAGCTCTCCTTCGTTCAGCAACTCTCCCAGATAGGATTGGGTAGGGCTGGAAAAGCAGTTGACCTCGGTTGATATTATATCATTCTTAACGTCCATTTTAAAACGATTAATCTGATGGTATAATCGTTTAAACTTTAGTAACTCAAATAAATTAAGAGGAGTGAAAAAATGGCAGATATGCTTGTGAAACTTTACGATTTGAATTACGATGAGAAGGTATTTACTGAATTAAAAGATTCAAAAATAACAGTACGGAGGGCGAAGGCACCTGAAAAATTTATCGTTTTGAATTGGATCAAAAAAGATTTTGGTGATCACTGGGCAAGTGAATGCGATGTATCTTTTTCTAACAAACCTATCAGTTGTTTCATCGCTGTAGACGAAGATAAGAACAAAATTATTGGTTTTTCTTGTTTTGATGCTACATGCAAAAATTTTTTTGGTCCAATGGGTGTAGACAAAAATTACCGAGGAAAAGATATTGGTAAAGCGTTACTTTTAATAGCGCTAAAGAGCATGGAAGAAAGTGGTTATGCATATGCCATAATCGGAGGAGTTGGTCCTGCTAAATTTTACGAAAAAGTGGCAAACGCTACATTGATAGAAAATTCTGAACCAGGATTCTATAAAGGGATGTTGAAAAATTAAGAAAAACTACAAAAAACAGAGTTTTTATTAAATAAATTAAAATAATTACTCCTAATTGCTTCTCATCACCCATAATCAGATTTGCGATGTAACATGTTTCAGGGTAGTATTGTGTTGAGTCTCAATGAAACTTGTATTTTCGATACTACGAGCACCTTCCACCTTTTTGAAATTAATCTGGGATGTTAAAGGGAGATAGGGGAATTTAATATAATTTTTTCATGGAAAGGCCTTTCCTTGATAATGTAACAAAAATATTGGAGGTGAAAAGAGTATGAAAAAAGCGTTTGTTGTGTTTCTTTTATTGGCAAGTTTGGTTATGGGAAGCGCGTTATTCGCTCAAGTAACCCAAATCCCCAGAGAAGAAGCAGTGTATGTCGCAGGTTTTCAGTGGGGACCACCAACAACGGATAATCCGCTTGCAGGTGGGCCAATGACGTTCGTTTCTGATCCTAGACAACATATTTGGATATATGAAACATTATTCACATGGGATGCCCTCAATGGAAAGTATGTTCCTATTTTGGGAGAATCCTATAAGTGGGTTGATGAACTAAGATTAGAGGTAAAAGTAAATCCAAAAGCGTATTTCCACGATGGAGAACCCGTTACTGCAGATGATGTTGTATATTCCTACAAATTAGGGCAAAAATATCCACTAGGTCTTCAGATTTGGGAATGGTTGAAAGATGTTTACAAGGTAGATAACCACACTGTAATCTTCGAGATGAAACCAGATAATCCAAACAGATTGATGGTAGAAGACGCACTTGGAGCTACCTTCATTCTTCCAGAACATATTTGGTCTAAGGTTGAAGCAGAAAATAATTATGATTTGACCAAAATCAGACAGTTTAGAAATGAAAATCCTGTAGGCTCTGGTCCATACAAAGTTTTTTATGAAAGTCCAGAAACTATTATTTTAGTAAGAGTAGATAATTATTGGGGAAACGAAGCTTTACACGGTGGGAAAAAACCCGCAGCTAAATACATAGTGCATCCTATTTTCAAAAGTAATGACGAAGGTAGTTTGGCCTTTGAAAATGGTGAAGTAGACGTTTCTCAGCAATTCACTCCAAGAATATGGGAAATGTGGGAAAAGAAAGGGCTTCCTGTTGGTACATGGTACGACGAGATCCCTTATCATATGCCTGCAACAATGCCTTCGTTGTGGTTTAACGTGAACAAATATCCTCTCAGTTTGCCTGAAGTTAGAAAAGCTATTGCATATTCGGTAAATTACGCAAGAATTTCCGAACTTGCCATGTCTAATTATTCTCCTAAGGTTCAAGCCAGTCTTATAATGCCCTACGGTGGTGAAGCAAAATACTTCGATGAAAACTTGGTAAAACAATACGGTTGGGAATACAATCCGAAAGAAGCTATAAGGATATTAGAAGAAGATTTGGGAGCAACAAAAGGTAAAGATGGAATATACGTTCTTCCTGATGGAACAAGGTTAGGCCCATTTACGGTAGAATGCCCATATGGTTGGACAGACTGGAATGCTTCTTTACAAATCGTGGCACAAGGAGCAAGAGCAGTAGGTATAGACATCCAAACATCTTTCCCTGATGCACCTATAGCTTATGATAACAGACAAACAGGTAACTTCGATATGACGATGTGGGCACCTTCACAACCTGGACCTGCTCAACCCTGGTTGAGATTCCAAATAGCTCTTTATTCAAAAGGTGTTCCCCCAGTTGGACAAATCGCATACAGTAACTTCGGAAGATATAAAAATGAATGGGCTGACCAACTCATCGATATGATTCCAAAAGTTACCGACGAAAAAGAATTAAAGAATCTCTATACAGAGTTAGATCAACTATACAGAGAAGATATACCGATGTTCCCGTTAATGTATAGACCTCAAACATTTTACGAATACAATGAAACTTACTGGACAGGTTGGGCAAACGCAAAAAATCCTTATGCACCACCGATGCCTTTGGTAGGTGCAGGGATGGAAATGTTGTGGCATTTAGAACCTGCTAAATAAAGTAATTTATTATCCATCGATTAAGCCAAGAGTTCGTGGAGGGAGTTTCAGCCTCCATGAACTCTTTTAAATATACCTTCGAGAGGTGAAATATGTGAAAGGATTTACGAGGTATTTTTTTCAAAAGCTTTTTTGGTATCTAATAGCTTTTTTCTTGGCTTTATTTTTGAATTTTTTCTTACCAAGACTCATCCCAGGAGATCCTATTTCAGTTATAGTAAGTAAAATGATGTCTGGAACCGTAGCAAGTGAGACGCAGGAAAGAGTTTATCAATCTTTTGTCGAAGAGTTTGGATTGGATAAACCTTTACCTATCCAGTTTTTCAACTATATAGGAAATGTTTTTAGAGGTGATTTAGGAACGTCGTTCAGTTTGTACCCCCTTTCTGTTAATGAAGTTTTGGGAAACGCTATTGTATGGACTATTTCTTTACAATTTCCGGCAATAATTGTAGGTTGGATATTAGGAAACTTACTGGGAGCCGCTGCTGCTTACAGAAAAGGGGTTTTCGACAAAACTATTTTTCCAGTGGCACTATTCGTTAATTCTATCCCTTATTATGCTTTGGCAATCATATTACTATACTTTTTTGGAGTTTACCTGGGATGGTTCCCAATTGGCGGTGGTTACAGCAGAACCTTGCTCCCTTCTTGGAGTTGGGCTTTTGTAATTGATGTCTTACACCATTACTTTTTACCCTTTATTTCGATTGTTTTAGTAACAATAGGGGGACAAGCCATAGGTATGAGAGAGATGTCAATATATGAATTAAATACAGATTATGTTACCTACAGTAAGATGTTAGGTATCAAAGATAAGAAGATTCAAAGCTATGTCTTCAAAAATGCAGTTCTTCCTCAAATAACAGGACTTGCAATAAGTTTAGGTACAATGGTAGGGGGAGCTCTGATCACTGAGATAGTCTTTGGATACCCCGGAGTGGGAACGTGGCTATTCAACGGAATAAGACAGCTAGATTATCCGATGATCCAAGGTTCAACCCTTATAATAGCGATGATGGTTTTAATTGCTAATTTTATTTTGGATATGGTCTATGGACTAATAGATCCTAGAATTAAAGCTGCGCAAACGGAGGAGGGTTAATATGAATACAATAAAATTACTTTTGAAATCTCCAAAATTTTTAATAGGATTTGGCCTATTTATGTTTTTATTCTTAACTGCCTTCATATACCCTGCTGTTTCACCAAAAGATCCATTGGAGATGGTTGGATTTATGTACGAGCCCCCTTCCTCAACTTACTTGTTGGGAACAGATAACTTTGGAAGAGATGTATTTGTAGAGCTTATTCACGGAATGAAATCCTCGTTGATTATAGGATTAATTTCAGGTGTTATTGCAACAACAATAGGTATAACTATAGGCCTTTTTGCTGGCTACAAAGGAGGAACCACTGATAACATATTAAATTCAATAACTAATATATTTTTAGTTATACCTCCATTCATAATACTGATATTGATTACGGTTAGTTTAAAAAGTAGGTCCTTGTTTGTTATGGGATTAGTATTAGGAGTAACCTCTTGGCCATGGACTGCTCGTGCGGTCAGGGCGCAATCACTCAGTTTAAGAAATAGGGAACATGTTGATATAGCCAGGTTAAACGGTGCCAGTACTGTAGAAATTATAATACGCGAAATAATGCCTTATATCTTATCTTATATATTCATGGCATTTATACTCCAAGTTGCCACTGGTATTTTAAACGAAGCAGGAATAAGTATGTTAGGACTGGGTCCAAGTAATATAGTTTCACTCGGTACAATGCTTTCATGGGCACTATTATTTGAGTCTGTTAGATCAGGTGCCTGGTGGGCTTTTATACCTCCAGCTATAACCATAGCTTTAATCACTTTTTCGCTATATTTTATGAATTCGGGGATGGATGAATTATTCAATCCCAAACTTAGGAGTTGATGAGATTGGAATCTAAAAAGGTTATTTTAGAAGTTAACAATCTTAAAACCTACTATCAAACAAGGTTAGGAGAAAAAATAAAGGCGGTTAACAGCGTTTCGTTTAACCTATATGAAGGAGAAATCTTGGGAATAGCAGGTGAATCAGGTTGTGGTAAATCTACTTTAGCAATGAGTTTGTCAGGCTTATTTTTATCCCCTTTGAAATACGAAAGTGGATCAGTGTTTTTAAACAACGAAAATATCATGCAAAAAAAAGAAAATGAGTTGAGAAGTAATATACTGGGGAAAAAATATTCGTATATCCCTCAAAGTGCAATGAACGCGTTGAATCCAACATTAAAAATCAAAAATTTTGTTATAGATCTACTGAAAGAACACGACCCTAATATGACAGAAAAAGAGATCTTAAATTTGGCAAAAGAACGTTTTGAATCTCTTTCTTTGCCCCCAAGAGTTTTAAACCTCTACCCTTTAGAACTTAGCGGTGGTATGAAACAAAGGGTAGTTGTCGCAATCTCCACAATAATGAACCCAGAAGTTGTAGTAGCAGATGAACCAACTTCTGCGTTGGACGTAACCTCACAAAAAATAGTAATAAAATTAATTAAAGATCTTTTTGACAAAAAAATAGTAAAAAGTATAATTTTTATAACTCACGAATTACCCATATTAAGACATATATGTGACCGCATCGCTGTAATGTACGCAGGCGAATTTGTAGAGGTAGGAAATATGAAAGATGTAATCTTCGATCCTATTCATCCTTACTCACAAGCATTAATGCAGTCTATTTTAGTCCCTGAAAAAGGTATAAAAGGCAAAAAACTACCAAGTCTTCCTGGGTCACCACCTGATTTAAGGAAAATTCCAAAAGGATGTAGATTCGCAGATAGATGCCCTTTGGTAATTGAAGATTGTAAGAAAGAAGATGTCACTTTAACCAAATTAGGAGAAAGATCTGTAAGGTGCATTAGATTAAACCATATTTTAACACAAGGGAAGAGGGTGACGCCGTATGTCTAAACTCCCAAATGAAGAGATAATAAAAGTTGAGAATTTGACCAAGATATTTGGAAGTGGGAAAAAAGCTGTAAAAGCTGTAGATAACGTTACTTTTTCTATAAAAAAAGGGGAAATCGTCTCTCTCGTTGGACAAAGTGGAAGCGGAAAAACAACGCTAACTAGACTATTACTCAGGTTGTTAAAAGAAACTGAGGGCAAAATTATTTTTGAAGGTCAGGATATAACAGGTTTAACAGGTAAAGAAAAAAAGCTTTACTGGAAAAAGGTGCAAGCAATATTTCAAGATCCTTACGCCTCGTTCAATATATTTTCCCCGGTAAAAAAAGTTTTAATAGATGCTTTCAAGTTATTTGACAACAGTTTTACAAAACAAGAAAAAATGTCAAAGGTTTACGAAGCTTTGGAATCAGTTAATCTAAGACCTGAAGAAGTAGCAGATAAATATCCTTTTGAATTAAGTGGTGGTCAAAGGCAAAGGATAATGATAGCAAGGGCTCATTTGATAAAACCAAAATTACTCTTAGCTGACGAGCCAACTTCAATGATCGATGCGAACTTAAGATCCGGGATTTTAGAGTTACTGTTAGGTTTAAGGAATACGGAAGGTACTACTATTATGTTCGTAACCCACGACCTTGGTTTGGCTTACTATGTCAGCGATAGACTTTTCATCATGCATGAAGGGAAAATAGTAGAAAGTGGAGAAGCTGATAAAGTAATAACACATCCTGAACACCCCTATACAAAACAATTAATGATGGATGTACCTAAACTATCTGAAGAATGGATTTTAAAATAACTTAGAATGAAATATGGATGGGCTGCGGTGCGAAGGGGCGCTAAGATAAGTTTTTGAGTTTGTATAGACAATAAAAACAACAACATAGGAGGAATAAGAATATGTCTGAAAAAGTTTTTCCAAAGGATTTCTTGTGGGGAGCAGCTACTGCATCATACCAAATAGAAGGTTCTTCTTCAGCAGATGGAGCTGGTCCTTCGATTTGGCATAGGTTTTCTCATACACCTGGAAACACATATAATGGAGACACTGGAGATGTTGCAGACGATCATTATAACAGGTACAAAGAAGATATCGCTATGATGAAAGAGTTAGGATTAAAAGCTTACAGGTTTTCTATATCTTGGTCAAGAATTTTTCCAAACGGTAAAGGTAAAATCAACGAAAAAGGTATTGATTTTTACAATAGATTGGTCGATGAATTACTAAAGGCTAATATAACCCCTTTTGTTACGTTGTATCATTGGGATTTACCTGCAGCTTTACAAGATCTGGGTGGTTGGACAAACAGAGACATCGCCTATTGGTACACCGATTACACAGATTACATGTTTCAAAGATTTGGTGACAGAGTAAAAAATTGGATTACTTTAAACGAACCCTGGGTAATGGCATTTGTTGGCCATTTTATGGGTGAACATGCACCCGGAATGAAAGACCTTTACGCCTCTTTCTCAGTTGTTCACAACCAATTGCGTGCTCATTCAAAAACAGTTAAAGCTTTCAGAGAAGAAAATATTAAAGAAGGAAAAATTGGAATAACTTTATCAAATACTTCCCACGATCCTGCTACGGATTCACAAGAAGATATAGATGCCGCACGGTTGGCACACGAATGGACAAATTATCCATTGTTTTTGAATCCAATATGCAAGGGTGACTATCCAAGCGGAATAAAAGAACATGCCTCTGAGTTTTTACCTCATAATTACGAAAATGATTTGGAAGAAATAAAAGAAAAAATCGATTTTGTAGGCATCAATTATTACTCTGGAGATCTTGTCAAGACCGATACAAAATCATTTCTAGGTGGAAAAACCGTTGAAAGAGGTCTTTCAAAAACTGAAATGGGATGGGAGATTTACCCTGAAGGTTTCTACAAAATACTAAAAGGGGTTCAAGACGAGTACAATCCAAAAGAAGTGTATGTAACTGAAAACGGTGCTGCTTTTGACGACAACGTAGTAAACCAAGAAGTACACGATGAAAAAAGAATAGAATATTTAAAGTATCATCTTGAACAAGCTTTAAGAGCTATTCAAAGTGGAGTTACGCTCAAGGGATACTTCGTATGGTCCTTATTAGACAATTTTGAATGGGCATGGGGCTATTCAAAGAGGTTTGGAATAGTATACGTTGATTACAAGACTCAAAAAAGGATCATAAAAGATAGCGGTGAATGGTATTCACAGGTTATCAAGAATAATTCTTTTGAATTCTAATCTTGCATTTAAAAGAAAAGACTTTTTTAATAGCAAACCAAAGGATGTGAAAAAATATGGAGAGGGATATAAAAAAGTTGATTTCTCAGATGACACTTGAAGAAAAGGCAAGTTTGTGTTCAGGCTTAGATAATTGGCACACCAAACCTATTGAAAGGTTAGGGATACCTTCAATTATGATGAGTGATGGGCCTCACGGCTTGAGAAAAGAAATCACAAATCCTGAAGAAAGCTTGTTGGCAAACAGCGCCCCCGCTACGTGTTTCCCAACAGCCGCTACAACAGCTTGTTCATGGGATAGAAAATTAATTGAAGAAGAGGGAAAAGCCTTAGCTGAAGAATGTCAAGCCGAAGAAGTTGATATTATATTAGGCCCTGCTATTAACATAAAAAGATCTCCATTGTGTGGAAGAAATTTCGAATACTTCTCTGAAGACCCATACTTATCAACAGAACTGGCTACAGCATATATAAACGCTGTACAAAGTTATGGAGTAGGGACCTCTTTGAAACATTATGCTGCAAACAATCAAGAACACAGAAGAATGAGTGTAGACGAAGTAATAGATGAAAGAACCCTAAGAGAGATTTACTTAGCAAACTTCGAAGGGGCAGTAAAAAACGGTAAACCCTGGACAGTAATGTGTTCTTACAACAAAGTGAACGGCACGCATGCTTCTGAAAACAAATACTTATTGACAGATATACTGAAAAAAGAATGGAACTTCGAAGGATTCGTTGTATCCGATTGGGGGGCAGTAAACGAAAGGGTAGACGGGTTAAAAGCAGGATTAGACTTAGAAATGCCTTCAAGTTTTGGAATAGGAGACAACAAAATCATACAAGCCGTAAAAAACGGTCAATTAGAAGAGAAGGTATTGGATGAAACTGTAGAAAGACTTTTAAAAATTATTTTCAAAGCGATCGACAACAGGAAACAAAACGCAACATACGACAAAGAAGCTCATCATCAATTAGCGAGAAAGATCGCAAGAGAAAGCATGGTACTTTTGAAAAATGAAGACGATATACTTCCAATTAAAAAAGAAGGAACTATAGCCATAATTGGAGAATTCGCCACATCACCCAGGTATCAAGGCGGTGGAAGTTCGCATGTAAACCCTATAAAAATAGATAATCTGTTAGAAGAGATAGAAAAAATAACTCAAGGAAAATCTAAAATTCTTTACGAAAAAGGATACCATCTTGACTCAGATGAAATCGATGAGGAACTTATAGAAAAGGCTAAAAGATCTGCAAAAGAATCTGACGTCGCTGTAATCATCGCAGGACTACCTGAAAGATACGAATCAGAAGGGTACGATAGAGAACATATGCAGATGCCCCAAAGCCATAACAAGTTGATAGAGGAAATCACTAAGGTTCAACCAAATACGGTGGTGGTATTAAGTAATGGTGCCCCAGTTGAAATGCCTTGGGTTGATAAAGTCAAAGGGCTGTTGGAAAGTTACTTAGGAGGTCAAGCATGGGGAGGAGCTGTTGCAGATATCCTCTTTGGCGAAGTTAATCCTTGTGGAAAATTGGCGGAAACATTTCCAAAAAAACTGAGTCACAATCCTTCGTATCTAAACTTCCCAGGGGAAGACGATAGGGTAGAATACCGAGAAGGCGTATTTGTAGGGTACAGATATTATGACAAAAAACAAATAGATCCATTGTTCCCATTTGGATATGGATTGAGTTACACCAATTTTGAATATACCAACCTAACAATAGACAAAAGGGAAATAAACGATAACGAAACGTTGAATGTTAAAGTGAAAGTTAAAAATACAGGAAATATGAGAGGCAAAGAAATAATTCAATTGTATGTAAAAGATATAGAAAGCCGAGTAAATAGGCCAGAAAAAGAACTAAAGGGGTTCGAAAAAATACAACTTGAACCTGGCGAAGAAAAAACTGTAAATTTTAAGTTGGATAAAAGGGCTTTTGCTTATTACAACACAGAGATAAACGATTGGCATGTGGAAAGTGGAGAGTTTGAAATATTGGTGGGAAAATCTTCGAAAGACATTATATTAAAAGAAACAGTGAAAGTTAACTCCACAAAAATAATAAGAAAGAAGTTTCATAGAAATTCAACGATTGGCGATTTAATGGAAGACCCTATTGGTTCGCAGATTTTAAAAGAACTTATGAAAGATCAGCTTTCACAAATTTTCCCCGTTGATGAACACAGAAACGAAGAGTTGGTTTTATCGATGATGAAGTATCTGCCTCTGAGAGGACTAATAAACTTTGGAAGAGGAAAATTTACTGAAGAAATGCTGGAAGATCTTCTTAAGAAATTGAACGAACAAAGATAGAAATCTTTGGAGACGATCTCTTAGATCGTCTCTTTACTTTAATCACTCATTTGAATAAAAAAGGGGAAGGTGATCTTTTATGAAATCAAGATCCATTGGTAAAAGAATAATAAGTATAGTAATAATCATATTCATATTGTTCGGCCTTTCTATAATTTTTAATACCACTTCTCTTACCAAATCAAATGCTGGTTTGGAATCTTATAAAAATTTGTCAGACCAAGTTAATAATATAACAGAAGTAGAAACAGCATTTTTTGAAGCTTCTTTGAATTTTAAAGATTATAAAGATAATTACGAAAAGAATTTTGAAAACGCCTTTAGAGGAAATTTATCTAAAATAGAATCATATATGAATAATTTGCTTGACACCACAGAAGAATCTACCTCTTTAGTTTATATTAATGAATCTTTAAATACATATGGATCTAATTTCGATCAAATTGTACAATTAAATTTTCAGGCTAATACTTTTCTTTCGGAATACAATAAGCTAAGCGAATTACTTATTCAACAACTAAATGATTTCAATACTTTAACTAAACAATATAGTGTTTTGGCTTTTTCACTATTATCAGAAGATCCTGTTGTAACAGTGCAAAATATCAATGAAGAAGTTAAAAAATATTTCTCTTCTAAATCTTCAAGCGATAAAAACAATGTATTAAATATATTCTCAACCTTTAAAGACAATTTAGCTTTTGTAGAATTTGGATTAACCAACGATGAACTTAAAAATGCTTTTTCTGAGCTAATGGAAAACCTCAACAATTTAGAAAGCACCTTCAACCAAATAGTCACAACGATAGAATCCCAACAACCCATAATCGGGCAGATGGAACAAGCAAGGGTAGAGATACTTAACCTATTAGAAGAACAAAGAAACGAATTAAAGGTCCAGCAAGACACCCTAGGTCCAACACTCATAGAAGAAAACAATCAAGCAATAACCTTGACAGCCATCTTAACCGTAGTAGCTTTCGTAGTATCGATAATCATGGTCATCTATCTAATAAGGAGTATAACGAAACCACTGTTAGACTTCAAAAACAAGATAAACCAATTCAAAGAAGGAGACCTAACGGTAAACTTTGAAAGTAAAAGCAAAGACGAGATAGGTCAGATGGCTAACGCTCTATCAGAAATGAGTAAAGAATTAAGAAGATCCATGGGGTCAATAAGGCAGGCATCGGACAAAGTAGAAAAGGCATCAGAAAGTCTAACACGATCATCACAAGAAAGCAGGAAGAACTCAGAAGAACTCAAAAACCAGATGGACAAGATACAAACAAGTACGGAAGAAACGGCAGGAAACGTAGAAGAAGTGACCTCAGGTGTAGACGAAGTAGCAAGGGCAGCACAAGGTGTATCCCAAGACGCACAAAGACTAAGTGAAGAAGCAGATGAAACGAGTAAAGCTGCAGAAGAAGGAAGCAAAACGATAGAAAGCATAAGTCAAGCTGTGAAAGAAGCGGTAGAAAGGACGAAAGAAAGTCAAAAAGAAGTAGAAACACTCGCAAGCAACGCCAAGAACGTACAAAGTATAGTAGAAACGATAAACTCGATAACGGAACAAACAAACCTGTTGGCACTAAACGCAGCGATAGAAGCGGCAAGGGCAGGGGAAGCGG
>NZ_AZRI01000046.1:0-9234 GCF_002895585.1 Petrotoga sp. 9T1HF07.CasAA.8.2
TCCCGCTTCCCCTTCCCTTACCGCTTCTATCGCTGCGTTTAGTGCCAACAGGTTCGTTTGTTCCGTTATCGAGTTTATCGTTTCTACTATACTTTGTACGTTCTTGGCGTTGCTTGCGAGTGTTTCTACTTCTTTTTGACTTTCTTTTGTCCTTTCTACCGCTTCTTTCACCGCTTGACTTATACTTTCTATCGTTTTGCTTCCTTCTTCTGCCGCTTTACTTGTTTCATCTGCTTCTTCACTTAGTCTTTGTGCGTCTTGGGATACACCTTGTGCAGCCCTTGCTACTTCATCTACACCTGAGGTCACTTCTTCTACGTTTCCTGCCGTTTCTTCCGTACTTGTTTGTATCTTATCCATCTGGTTTTTGAGTTCTTCCGAGTTCTTTCTGCTTTCTTGTGATGAGCGCGTTAGACTTTCTGATGCGTTTTCTACTTTGTCCGATGCCTGCCTTATTGACCCCATGGATCTTCTTAATTCTTTACTCATTTCTGATAGAGCGTTAGCCATCTGACCTATCTCGTCTTTGCTTTTACTTTCAAAGTTTACCGTTAGGTCTCCTTCTTTGAATTGGTTTATCTTGTTTTTGAAGTCTAACAGTGGTTTCGTTATACTCCTTATTAGATAGATGACCATGATTATCGATACTATGAAGGCTACTATGGTTAAAACGGCTGTCAAGGTTATTGCTTGCTTGTTTTCTTCTATGAGTGATGGACCTAACGTGTCTTGCTGGACCTTTAATTTATTTCTTTGTTCTTCTAATAGGTTAAGTATCTCTACCCTTGCTTGTTCCATCTGCTCGATTATAGGCTCCTGGGATTCTATCGCTGTGACTATTTGATTGAATGTGTTTTTTAACTGCTCAACCATGTCTTTCATCTCGTTGAACAGTTCAGTTAATTCGTCAGAGGTTAATCCATATTGCATAATCAAAAGTTGAGAATCCAATTCATTTAAAGCATTTAAAACATTGTTTTTATCACCAAGAGATTTGGACGAAAAATACATGGAAGATAAATTATCTATATTATCCAATATATTGAGGGAACTGTCAGCATAAAAAACAAGGGTTGAAACATTATTCTCTTGGGCTAAGGTTTTAAAGTCAGTAATAATTTGGCGTAATTCATTTGATATATCTTTAAAATCTTGATTTACGAGCCTATTTTTTTCTTCGTTCAATTGAACAATTTGATTAAAATTACTTTCATACTCCCCTATCTTAGTGATTAAGTTTTGCACAACTGTAGAATCGGTAGTTTCATCTGTAAAGAAACTTTGAACAGCGTTGATATTTTGAGTAAAAGTTTCTTTTGTTTGTTCATCATAGTTAATCACATAGTCTTTGAAGGCTAAAGCAGCTCCAAAAAAGTCGTTTTCTATTTCAGAGATCTGATTCGTTACCTCAGATAAATCCCTATAACTACCCAAACCATTGTTGGACCTTACCAGAGAAAAAATATTGAAAGAGATTGCTGCCCCAAATAAAACAAAAATTACAACGATAATTAAAGTTATCCTTCCTCTGATGCTTTTGAATGACATGAAATTTTTTCCCCCTTATTTTTAATTATCTTGAGATTAATTATAATACAAAACAGCAAACAAAAGCAAATAAAAAGTTGCTAGAAATATTTATTCTTTTTAATAAGTTCGAATGCGAAAACGAAAAATTAAAGATAATATATGGTATAATGGTATATAGTATAATTAAAGAAGAAGGAGGAGGAGGCAGATTATGCAATATAACAATTTAGGTAAGGCGGGTATAAAAGTAAGTGAGATTTCATTCGGATCTTGGTTAACTTTTGGAAACCAATTAGATACAGAAGGGGTTAAATCGTGTTTGCGTACTGCTTATGAAAACGGCGTTAACTTTTTTGACAACGCAGAAGCCTACGCTAACGGGCTTTCTGAATCTCTAATGGGAATGGCGCTAAAAGAGTATAGAAGAGAAGACCTTGTAATTTCGACAAAAATATTTTGGGGTGGAAAAGGCCCAAATGATAGAGGGGTATCAAGGAAGCATCTTTTAGAAGGAACTTGGAACTCTCTAAAAAGGTTACAAGTTAATTATGTTGACCTTATATTTTGCCATAGACCAGATCCTACCACCCCCATTGAAGAAACAGTATTTGCAATGGATTATATAATAAGAAATGGTTTAGCTCTTTATTGGGGAACCTCAGAATGGAGTGCGGAGCAATTGGAAGAAGCTTATCTAGTAGCAGATAAAAGAAATCTTATTCCGCCCACAATGGAACAACCTCAATACAATATGTTAGTTAGAAACAAAGTTGAAAAAGAATTTAGACCTCTTTATGAAAAATATGGATTAGGGTTAACCACATGGAGTCCGTTGGCCAGTGGGGTACTCACTGGAAAATACAACGATGGAATCCCCCAAGACAGTAGACTTGCAAAATTTGAAAACTTACGAGAAGAGTTCGAAAAAGGCGGACTATTATCGCAAGAAAATATCGAAAAGGTCAGAAAATTGACAAAAATAGCTAACGATTTAGGTGCAACAATGGCTCAACTAGCTCTTGCCTGGATATTGAAAAATCCTAACGTTAGTACGGTAATTACAGGTGCAAGTAGGCCAGAACAGGTAAAAGAAAATGTAAAAGCTTCCCAGATAAAAGAAAAACTTACTGACACTGTAATGGAAGAAATCGAAAAAATTCTAAGCAACAAGCCCCAATAAAAATGATTAAAATCCCACCGAATTGGTGGGATTTTTTTACTCCCTTTAGCTTGAAAGCTCCTCACAACTTTGATTATGCAAAGCCGCAAACATTAAAAATAGTTATATTTAAGACAATGCAACTCTTTTGTGTACTTCTTCAAAGTCCCTTCTTTTTTCTTTGAACAACATTTTTTTCGAAAATTCTAAATATGTATAGCCAATCCTTCCACGCTTTCTTCTGCACCGAGAATACTTTCCGTTAAAGTTGGATGAGGATGTATACTATTCGTTAGTTTCTCTACACTCATCCCATATTTTACAGCCAAGACTCCTTCCATAATCATATCTGTAGCATTCGGAGAGACAATAGCTACACCTAATACTTTTTTAGTCTCCTTGTCAGCTATTATCTTTGCAAAACCATCTCTTTCTTCCATAGTTCTCGCTCTTCCGTTAGCAGATACAGGAAATTTTGAAATGATAACTTTTTCAGGATCAATTTCTTCTTCTTTTAACCCAACAGTTGCTATTTCTGGGTTAGAGAAAATGATGTTTGGCACAGCACTGTAATCCATTTCCTTGGCTTCACCTGCGATATTGTGGGCGGCTACTATGCCTTCATTCATAGCTACATGAGCTAACATAATATAGGCTCTAATATCTCCTATTGCATATACGTTTTCAACGTTTGTTCTCATTTTGGAATCTGTTTTAACCCCTTTTTCTATCTCTACACCTAAATTTTTAATATCTTGGGTTATAACAGGCCTTCTCCCCACGGCAAGTAATACCTTTGAGCTTATTATTTCTCTAGTTTCACCGTTGAAATCGATTTTTGATACATATGAATCTTCATTTTTTTTAATATCTATGACCTTATGTTTTTCTAAGACTTCCACACCTTTTTTAACCAAAGATTTTTTTGCTTCTTCTGCTACATCTTTGTCCTCATTGGGGAGTATATGTTCAAGCAGTTCAACAACATAAACTTTTTTACCTAAACTTGCAAAAAATGTAGCAAATTCTACACCAATTACCCCTCCACCAACTATCAAAATCGATTCAGGCATATGTTCCATCTTAAACACATCGTCACTTGTCCAAATTCCTTGAATTTTATCAAAGGGGGGAAACATTACTGGTTCAGAACCGTGAGCTAAAATAATGTTTTGCGTTTCTATACTTTTATCGCCAACTTTAATATGATTTTTATCAATTATTTCAGCGACACCTTGTATTAAATCGATATGATTTTTCTTTAATAGATACTCTACACCTTTTTTGGATTGTAGAACAATTTTTTTCATATGGCTCATTATTTCGCTTATTTCATATGTTACTTCACCCACTTTTATGCCTAATTTGTTCGATTTTTTTAAAATCTCTTCGTAAAGATGTGAAGAGGTCAACATTGCTTTTGTGGGGATACAACCTTTGTTGGTACAAGTCCCCCCAAGATTTTCTTTTTCAACAACGGCAACCTTTTTCCCTAATTGTGATAACCTTATTGCCGCTACATAACCGCCTGGTCCTGATCCGATAACAACAACATCGTACATTAGAATTTCCTCCCTTTAATTTGATTTTCTACTTTTTGAATCTCTAAAATATTCTATATAGCGTCCTTCCCCCGCTCCCCACCCAAAAGGATAAAAATATTTTTATCTTTTATTGCATAACTGCCCTTTTAAGGAATAAATCTGCGGTATCTTAGAACCTTAAGCCCAGCTGCAAGGATAATGAAAATTTATTCCTTTGTCCCACAACCCATCTAATTTCATCTTTCAATATTATAACAAAAAAGGGGAGATTTTCTCCCCTTTGACATAATTTATTATTATTTTAGGTCTTTTAATGCTTCCAAAACCAAACCTGCGTGCATTAAAGCTGGACCTCCACCCATTAACACTGCCACCCACGCAGCTTCCAAAATTTCCTCTTCTGTGGCACCTGCTTCTAACGCAAATTTCACATGACACGCGATGCACCATTCACAATTTCTTGCTATAGAAAGTGCAACAGCTATTAGCTCTTTAGTTTTTTTATCAAGGGCTGCACCTTCTTCTTTTTCGATGGCTTCCATCATGTTTTGGAAACTCCCCATTTGCTCTGGGTTTGTCTTAGAAAACTCCTTCATCCAATCCATTGCTTTTTGAAAACTATCTTTCATACTCATGGTAATCACCCCTTTTATAAGTTTTGTTATATATTTCACAATGTTGCAAAAACAAATTTCAAATCTTTATCTTTCAAGTACCTTTTTTCACTATTACTAAAAAAATTATAACTCAAGTTTGTTAAAATTTTAACAAACAAATGTTTCGTTTACATCAAATTATTTTTTCATCTATAAGTTCTTCTTATTCTTCAAATACTCTTTATTCCCAAGCGAAAGCTCTCTTTGCTAAAAAAGAAAAAAGGACCCTTTTATAGGATCCTTATATTGTATTGGCTGGGGGAGGAGGATTCGAACCTCCACTGACGGAGTCAGAGTCCGCTGTCCTGCCGTTAGACGATCCCCCAATCAGCAAAATTATTATATCACAATTTTTTTTGGTTGACAAGTAAATTTGAAACTCTAAAAAAAGAGGTCGATTGGGGACAAAAACCCTTAGCCCAAATACCTAGAAATTTCTAAGTATTCGGTTTTTTTAACATAGGTTCAAATGTTAGAAACTATTTTGTGGGAAAATAACTGCGGATTTTGTTCCTTTCAAAAATTTTTTAATGGAGACAATAATTATTATGAAATGTGAAGGCTGCGGTATAGAAATACAAACAGAAGACCAAGAAAAACCAGGATATATCCCTGAGAATGTTCTCAAAGAAAAAATGGAAAATAACGAATCTGTAGTTTGCCAAAGATGCTTTAAATTAAAGCATTATAATTATTTATTACCGGTTACAATAAATTCCGATTTTTCCGGTGAGCTTGACAAGATTTTAAAAGATTTTGAAACGGTTTTGTGGGTGGTAGATGTAATAGATTTCGAAGGCACATTCAGAAAAGAGATTGCCGAAAAAATAAAAGGGAAGAATATTTTTTTAATTGTCAATAAAATAGATCTTTTACCGAAAAGCACACCCTACGAAAAATTAAAAAATTGGTTGCTATTGAGAATCAAAGAGATGGGCATAAATATTCCGGATGATCATGTGAGAATGGTCAGCGTTAAAACAGGTATGGGAATAGAAAAAACAAAACAATTGCTTTTGCAAAAAGAGAAAGAAAAGGCATTGGTAGTAGGGGTAACCAATGTAGGTAAATCATCTTTTTTAAACAGACTAGTGGAAGCAGAAATAACTGTAAGTGCATATTCTGGAACTACTTTGAAGGTATTAAAAGCAAACGTACCTAACACAGATTTGCAATTATTCGATACCCCCGGCATTTTCACACAAGACAGGTTGTGCGATTTTTTTGATATTTATACTCAAGTTAAGATGATTCCTTCTAAAAAAATTAAGATTAAAACTTTCACTGTGAATGAAAAAAATGTTCTTTTTATCAGCGGATTGTTCTGGTTGAAAGTTTTAAAGAACGGTGTTAACAATTTACCACCTATAATCACGGTTTTCCTTCCAGAAGAAATATCTGCTCATAGAGCAAAAGAAGAAAGAGTCAATGATTTACTTCACAATAGAGAGGTTTTATTCCCTCCTTACAATGATAATTTTGATTTTGATCAAATAGAGTTTGAAAGAGAAAATGTAAAAATTGATAAGGGAAATGATATAGCCCTTCCCGGAGCGGGATGGCTTTCTATAAAAAGAGGTCCATTAATAGCTGAAATATCAAAACCTAAAGGGCTTAAGTATGTGATAAGAAAATCAATGAAATAGAAAGATTTCATCATTTATGGAGGTGTAAAAACTTGCAATTGAAAGAACCTGGAGTAGTTGTTGGAGTATCTAATAGGCATGTACATTTATCACAAGAAGATTTGGAAAAGTTGTTTGGTAAAGGTTATGAATTAACTCCCTTAAGACCATTGGGACAACCGGGGCAATATGCATCTGAAGAATGTGTAGATTTGATAGGACCAAAGGGTTCTTTCCAAAAAGTGAGAATATTAGGTCCTGTAAGAAAGGAGTCACAAGTCGAAATATCTAGAACAGACTCCTTTAAACTTGGAGTAAACCCCCCTGTTAGAGACTCAGGAGATATAGAAGGAACACCAGGGATTACGATAAAAGGACCTGTTGGTGAAATACAATTAAAGAAAGGTGTAATCATTGCCAAAAGGCACATACATATGCACCCAAAGGATGCCGAACATTATGGCGTTAAAGATAAAGACTTAGTTTCAGTATATTGTGATAAAGAAGGAAGAAGACTTATTTTTCAAGATGTTTTGGTCAGAGTCAGTGAAAAATATGCATTAGAGTTTCATGTTGATATCGACGAGGCAAATGCGGCTTTACTCAACAACGGAGATTATGTGAAAATTATAGAAAAATTCTAAAAATCGGTGCTTGCACCGGTTTTTTTCAATCAATATCAGAAGGTATTTCATAGGTTATACCTCCATATTTCCCTTCGGTTATTTCTCTTAGAAAGGCATTTCTTCCCCTTTCGTAATCTGGAACTCCGCCTTTTTTTATAAAATTTCTCTTCATAGAAAACCTTTCTATGAACTCAACTATATTTTCACAGCTTTCCCAATCTTCTAAAACTGAATCCAAAATATTAGGATACTCTTGTTTTAAAAAATCAAAAAGGTAGAAAAGAGCCTCATCTAATTCCGTATCTTCTGCTTTTAGAGAACCAATTAGAATTAATTTGTTAACAAGATCTTTGTTAAAAAGTTTTGGATATAACACACCCGGTGTATCAAGAACTTTTAAGTCCTTCGATACGGTTATCCATTGTAAACCTCTTGTTATCCCAGGTTTATTTCCTACTGCAGCAGATTTTTTCCCTTTTAGACGGTTTATAAAGGTAGATTTACCAACATTTGGTATACCAACTATCATAAGCGACTTTTCATTGAACTTTTGAGGGACGATGGGATAAATATATTTTAAAAAAAAGTCTTTCACATTGAATTCATTGAGGCTAAGTGAAAAAACATCCTCACCTTTTTCCTTATAATACTTCTCCCACAACTTGATTTTTTTCATGTCGCAAAGGTCTTTTTTATTGAGAATAATTATTCTTTTTTTGTTCCTAAAAAGCTGTTCTTCTTCATACGCCCTGCTAGCGTACGGAGCCCTTGCGTCAAGAATTTCCACTACAGCATTAACAAGTTTTAAATGCTTTTTTATCAAAGATTTGGCTTTTTCTATATGTCCTGGATACCACATGCTTTTAACCCCTTTATACAGCTGTTCTCACGATTATTCTTATTTTTCTTAAATTGTGGTATAATACAAGTGATAAAAGTATACCTTAATTTGTAAAAAAATCAAAGAGGAGGGATAATCTATTCTGAGATATTCTATCTCTATACCTGAGAATGTAGAACCGATTGAAATTTTTGGGGCTTATGATAGCCGAACAAAGTACATCAAGAAAGAGATGAACGTAGATATACATTACAAAAACAGAAAAATTTTCATCGAAGGAAAGGATGACGACTCGGTCAATAAAACATCAAAGATATTTACAGAACTTTTAGAAATTTTAGACGAAGGTCATTTACTCGATTGGGACGAATTCCAGTACGTGGTTTCTAGGTATAAAACCAACGGAAATGGCTCTAAGAGTGAAGAAAAGAAAAAATCAATGAAAGAAGTTATCAACACCCGGATCGTGGGTACCCAAATTTTTGCAAAAACCGAAGGTCAAGCAAATTATATCGACTACTTAAAAAATAATGACATTGTCTTTAGTATAGGACCAGCGGGAACCGGCAAAACGTATCTAGCGGTTGCTATGGGAGTAGACTATTTAAGATCAGGTAAAGTTCAAAGGATAATACTTACTAGACCAGCAGTTGAAGCAGGAGAAAAACTAGGTTTTTTGCCTGGTAGCTTTTATGAAAAGGTTGACCCTTATTTAAGACCCTTGTACGATGCCTTACTTGATTTTATGGATACTGACAAACTAATTTCATACAGAGAAAAAGGCATTATAGAAATACTTCCATTAGCTTACATGAGAGGTAGAACGTTAAACAATTCTTATATTATTTTAGACGAAGCTCAGAATACAACTTATCAGCAAATGAAGATGTTTTTAACAAGAATAGGTTTCAACACTAAGGCGGTCATCACTGGTGATGTCACTCAAATAGACTTAGAAAAAAAGAAAGATTCGGGGTTACTATCTGTTAGAAATGTTTTGAATGGCAACATTTCAGGAATAAAATTCATTGAACTTTCAAATAACGATGTGGTAAGAAATCCTTTAGTAAAAGAAATTATTAAAGCTTACGAAGACTATGAAAATGGTTTATAAATGGGTATAAAATAAGGAAGTGCTTTTCATTATATGAAGAACAAAAATACAGATAATAATAAACGAATTAGTAAAAATCTTTTTCAAAAAGTAAATTTATTTTTTTCTAAAAATAAAGGGGTTCTCTTCCAAAAAGTGT
>NZ_AZRI01000047.1:0-1648 GCF_002895585.1 Petrotoga sp. 9T1HF07.CasAA.8.2
CTTCGCCCCGCTGCCCACCCTAATTTTATTTTTAAATTAGCTAAGTAGGATGTTGTTGCTGTTATTTTTTATTATACCATAATTAAGAATTATTAAGAAAATTTATTTACATTTTTTTGCATTTCAGATTATTAAACCAAATAAAATAGGCTCTAATTGTAGAAACGACTAAAATTTCTCAAGAGCTTGAAAGAATAACTATAAAATTACTTTGTAAAATTATAAAAAGCAGGCTTACGCCTGCCTTCTTAATTATTGTCAGTTTTATTCAATTTTGATCTCTTTTCCTTCACCTTTAGCTGTCTCAACTTTTGGTATAGTTAGTTTCAAAACTCCATTTTCATATTCAGCTTTAATTTTGTCTTTGTCAATGTACTCTGGTAGTCTTATAGTTCGTTCAATTCTACCAAAGTATCTTTCTCTCCTATACACATTTCCTCTTCTTACTTCTTCGGATTCTTTCTTTTCTGCGGATATGGTTAATAGATCGTTGTTTAATTGAACTTTTATATCTTTTTTGTTTAAACCAGGTAATTCACATTCTACGACGTAATCATCGTCAGTTTCATATACATCCATCTCACCACGAGAGGTCGTTCCAAAAGGCAAAGATCTAAAGAAATCTTCAAACTCTCTATTGAAGAAATCAAATGGAGATAACAAGTCTTCTCTGTCATCCCTGTCGTCTCTTCTTCTTTCTAACATTTATCACCGCCTCCCTTTTCACTGTTTATTATTTTCACTAAAATTATATATCAAAAAAATCTTTTGTGTCAAGAGAGGCTTCAAAAAAGGTTATGATTGTTTTTAATTGACAATAAAAGCTTTATATTAATACTAAATTTAAATATAATAAAAGATTTAATCACTTGTTATCTATAAGTGATAATTATTTAGGGATCGCTTCTTTAAAATAATTAAATAAGTTAGAGTTAATCCATCTGAGAGGGTATGTATTATTATGGGATAAATCAAGCTATTTGAAATTTGAAAGGTGTATCCCAAAATCGATCCCATTATGATCCTTCCTGGTAAAAGACCTATAAATTGTTTTATACTTTCTCTGCCAAAGAAGAGATTGTTTAAATGGGCAAAAACAAAAAGTACTGTTGCTATGATCGTTGCATATTCAATAGAAAAAATTGAACCGGGTAAAAAAAATCTTAAATTACCTTGGATAAATCCTCTATAAAATAATTCTTCGGCAGGGCCTACAACCAACCAAACATGTAATAAAATAATTTTGTTATTTTGAAAACTTCCGTAGGGAATCTTCATGAGATCAGAAAGAGACATTTTCCTCATACTACCCAAAGATCCCAGTATTAAAATAAAAGAAATTAAAAGCATAAACAGTCCTTTTTTAAAATTCCCAGTTTGGAATCCTGCTTGCTGGAAGTTTATTGGTGAAAGATAGATAAGAAGAATAGAAATCCCAATACTGAATATTCCTAAAATTAAATTTCCCAAATAAATACCTTTTCTTTTTAAAAAAGATCGGCCTATTACATATATTAGTAAATAGTAGATAATTAGTAAGATGATAAATTTAATAAAGAGCATATATTCACCAACCTCTGTGTTAGCGCCCCTTAGCCCCGCTCCCCACCCTTCTAAGGAAAGGGACCTGCGGTCCCTTAGACCCGGC
>NZ_AZRI01000048.1:0-10499 GCF_002895585.1 Petrotoga sp. 9T1HF07.CasAA.8.2
GTAAAAAAATATCTCGCCAGGTTTGAGTTCTCCTTTTTTGCATATCTCTTTGTATTTTTTTTCAGTTTCGGGAAATCTTATTGCAATCTCTAAAGCCAATCCCTTTCCCATGTATCCTTCTGTATTCACTGGATTTATTAGAAGGTTTCCGGGTTCTAAGAATTCTAACAATGAGTATTTTACAATTTGCATAAAATTCACCTGCTCTAGAAAATTCGTTTTACTGTTATATATTCATACTTTCATTAGGAACTTACAAATTAACACAATCAATATAAAGTTCGTTTTGAAACATCATATCAAAAATTGGTGAGTCTTTAGGGGTTTTTATCTTTTTTCTATCAATTTTTTCTTTATTTTCAAAAGTTCTCTTATTTTCTTCTGAGAAGGTGTAGACGCTTTTAATATAACTTTTATCAACTATTTCTGGAATTAGTATTTCTGATTGTGTGATCGATTTTATCTTAGGCTCCCTCCACCAGTAAATGCTGAATATATCATCGAAATTTAATGATTCAAAGGTTTGCTTTGTATAAATTGAAATTTCAGCATTTTTTGAGCTAGCATTTCCATATGAAATCAAGGTTCCAGTTTGATTAGCCACTTCGCTATCTATTTCTAATATTACCACATTTCTTCCTTCTTTTAAGTACCTGTAGAGTAAAGCATTCCTTGGATTTATGAGCAATGGTACATATTTGTGAAGTCCTTTTTCTTTTCTTCTTTGCTGGATATCTTTATCGGAGAAATCTTCAAACTTTATATTTGGGTCTTTTTCTACTCTTTCTCTACAAAAAATCCCTTTATCAAAAATACTATCAACATTTTTAAAAGAAGTAATATAATAAAAGCTCATCTTTTCAGGCTTTCTTACTTGATTTTCCATTTTATTTTCGTATAAGCTGTCAAAATAACGATCGCCTGTCCTATCAACGAGTTGGTGAACTAAATAATTTTCAATTTCCTCAGGATATGAATTATACAAAGTTCTTATATCCGTACCATACTTTACTTTTGCTATTTCCTCAGGTTCTTTTGATAATTCATCTACTAATTCGTCAAAAGTCATTTGTCTAACCTCCTTCGTAGAGTCAACTTTTTCACAGTTTTATGAATCTGTTGCTCTAAGGTTTTGTATTTGATACTAACCAGTTAATCACCGCCTTTTCAAGTAGTATTTACTAATTTTGCTTGCAACATGTTATCAAAAGACAGTTATACTTGCATATTATCTCTTCGCTATTTTATCGTTGTTATACAAGCTTATCAATTTACTAAAGTCAAAAACAAAAAAGCGCCCTATAAGGGCGCTCTCTATAGCTTATAAAAAGTTTATCGATCGTTGTTAGTTCTTTTCAACACATACACACAGTATTTTTAATTTAATTTAATTTAATTTAATCCATACTTCTTCTTTATAATTTTGTATGATGTGTTGTATGGTAAATGAGTTCAAAACTATTCCTATTATCAAAATAATTAATACACCTTTTTTCATTTAATTATCTCGCAATAATTTTTATTCAAAACGATTTTGTAGCAAACATGTAAGTAGTTTTATTCAAAGACTTTCTCTTTGATACCCCTTGTCTCACCTCCTATATATTTTGTCTGGAACAATTATTAATTATTTAAGGGAAGGAAAATAATCTAACTCAAATGTAGGGTAGTAGTTTCCATGTTATTAGGAGACAGTTAGATGGGGAGTTTTTCTATAACTCTTTTTTAAATTGAGTTATCTTTGGTAAGTCGAGTTCATATATTTGATGGGGTTTGTTTATTATTTTTTTCTGTAGTTAACATATTTGGAAATGGGTATGGTTTTTACCATCTTTAGAAGGCGATGCTCAATTCTGTGCCATTAACTTTTCGTATGCTTCATTCAGTTTCTTTACTTTCTCTTCCGCCAGTTCTTTTGCAACTGGATCTAAGTGTCCAAAATTGTCGGGATGATATTTATGTATGAGCTTTCTATAAGCTGATTTTATCTCGCTTTCAGAGGCGGATGGAGGGACCCCTAATAGTTCATAATATTGAAGTAATTCATCAGATTTATAGTTGGGAGGTTCAAAGGATTGACGTGCAGATGAAATCTCATATTCTGATATACCAATAAGTAATCCAGCTCTCCTTATAATCTCGTCCTCTTCTGGGGCTAGCTGATTGTCAGAATATGCTATCTTATACATAGTATATATGAGCCAGAGTTTTATATTATAATCAAAATGCGCTTTTAAATATGAACAGATATATTCAAGAGAAGCGTTGCTTTCAAGTGTCTCATTAAATATATTCATGGCAATCTCGAGTTGGTCATCATGAAACCCCATTTCTTCCTCAAAAATTCTACTAACAAGTTCAACCTCTTCGGCTTTGACTTCATTATCCACGCTCACAAGTTTTGCAAATAGTACGATTACGTTCGTAGGATCTAAAGGCGGTGAATCGACCTTTTTGCGCTCAGATGATGTTTTTCTTTGATTTTCTATCTTCTCACTTATTGTAGCTGCTATGACTACAAACAACACGTAACTAATCATTGACACAATAACAACCCATATCATATCTTAATGATTAGCCTCCCCTCTCTTCTAGATGTATACAGATTGTGTCTTGCCTTTATTTCCCTTGAATCCCTTTTAAGGTGTTTTCTTTTGTTAATCATTATCTAGGCCTATTTCTGAAGTAGGTAATTTTGTTCAAGATATAATGAGTGTTTTTTACTAAAACAAGTCAACATAGTTTGATTGTAGCTTGCCTGTTTCTATGCTATCAAAAGGCAGTTATAGAGAACCAAATTTGTTACTGTGGTCTCAGACTGTTAAACAAGCCAGGTTGCGAGTATTTTTGTTTTTCTTGTATAATGCTTGTATTGTCATTTAGCCAATTAAGCAAACGAATATTTTTATTATCTAAAACTTCTTCATTTAAAGGTTTCGCTCCCATATTTATGAGTTTTTGATTGCCTTTTGGGACATCCTTTCCTTGTCTCACAAATAGTGGAACCCATTTGTTTTTTATATTTTCCAATGCCCCTGCCCAAGTACCCCCTTTATTCTCATCAGACGAGACAACAAGTGCAAAATTTGATAATCCATAAATATACTTATTTCTATTCATAGCGTTATACACCGTAAAGTAGGCTTTAGGGCTAACAGCCGAAAAAAGAAGTAACTTTCCGTTAATGATAGCCTCTCTAACCTTTTTTTGTTTAATCTTCTTTGAAAGACTATCGGATAAAACAGATATTACACTTCCGCCGCTAGTTAGTGCTGTTTCTTGAGCAATAATGTCTACGCCTTTCGCACCTCCTGATACTATAGTTAATTCTTCCTTTACACTACGAGTAACAAACTTCTTTGTGTAATTCAAACCATTTTCGTCGATATTTCTTGACCCTACTATAGCGACAGTTTTTGTTTTTAAGAGGTCCAAATTGCCACAATAGTAAAACATAGGAGAACTTTTCTCTTTTACTACCTCCTTCAATCTTTTAGGATAAGTTTCTTCAGCCCATGTGGTAATGTTAATGCCTTGACTTTGTAGCTGCTCTATCTCTATACCTACTTGTCCGGCTCTTGCCAATAATTTTTTAAGCCGAAGAATTTCATCTTTTGGGAGATTTAGTTCCTTGCTCCAAACTTGCTCATCACTGCTAAAAAGAGCCCCAGGTTTTTTCAAAGAAGACTGCTCAAGTCTTTTAAAAAGTTTGTTCCATTGACTAACAGTATATGGTTTAAGACTATCATCATTTTTCATATTTAGACCAATATCAGAGCATATCAAAATAATCGCTAAACTATCTTTTGTTAAACTATTCATCATTCAACACCTTCTGATTTTGATGTTGAGGCAAGTGCAAAGGGGTAAACATCACCTGAACCTGCCTTTTTGAGTAATGATCCACAGACAGTGAAAGTCCACCGTGAATCAACCATATCATCAATTAAAAGAACAGGATCCTCCGGGCATTTACCAATAACCTTAAATCCGTCATACGCATTTTTACACTGTTGAAAATTGTTCTGCATTGACTTTTGTTTATTTGTTTGTTTTGTTTTTATAATCATATCCAGATAGGGGATTCCCAATTTTTTTGCTATTCTTTGAGCCAAACCTCTAACTAATTCCGGATGTGTTAAAGAAGGTACAGCAGTAACCCACTTTGGTGCACTTTCCATATTCCAATGATTTCTGATTAAATCGACACTAGCATCTACTAATTCGTCTCTAAAAGTATTATTTTCATATTTATCCTGTCTTACATACTTGCCCCAACCAGCATCTCCATAGGTGCATAAAACTTTTCCAATTTTATTTTGCTCGGATTCGGGGATTTTTTTTGCTGTGGAAGCAATAATTCCGGCTGGCCACATCTTTCTGGGGGCAATTTCTAAAAATTCTCCTTGAAGGAATTTAACAGCCTCTAAAACGTTATCTTTACAAACTTTTTCACTGAAAAACTTCTTACCTTCACAATTACTACACTTTCCACAATCTTTAGCATAAGGGTCATCCAATTGTTGAGAAATAAACTTCATATAACAAGTCTTAAGGTCAACAAATTCTTTCATTTTCTCAAGTTCGGCATACCTTTGCTCTGTTACGCGTTTGCTCTTTATTAAATCAGGATTCCATGGATTTATGGTTCTTGAGTATATTGAGTTTTCTTTGGAAATGACCGTATCAATAGTCAGCAGCTTGAGACAATTTCTCAATCGTCCTTGTGATATATTCAATTCTTTTAGAATTTCATTTTCGCTAAGTCCATTTTCAGAATTCTCAATTAAATCAACAACCTTCTGCATCTCTTCTTGAGAAGGAAACGCTTCTCTAATGAAGAACTCCTGAATATCATCATCTTCGCCGCCGTTTAGTAAAATAGCATATGCGTTATCTAATTTTCTTCCTGCTCTGCCAATTTGCTGATAATACTCTACTAATGAGCCTGGACGTTGAAAATGAATAACAAACGCTAAATCAGGTTTATCGTAACCCATTCCCAATTTTATCGTTGATGCAAGGGCCTTCACTTTATTTTGCATTAACAATTGCTCTCTTTTTTCTTGAAGATCTCTGTTTTCCTCTTTGTTTTCAGAAAGCCTTGTGTGATACTCTAATACACTAATACCTTTTTTGCGAAGCCACTTTGCTACCTTATTACAATCTGAAATCGTTAAACAATAAATTATTCCTGATCCCTCAATTTTTGTGATATTTTCATATAACCAAGCTAGTCTTTCTGCTTGATCCTTAAGTTTTATAGTTTGCAACCTTAGCGATTCCCTCATTAGAGGGCCTCTTATTACTGTTAAATCACTGCCCAACTGTTCTTGTATGTCTTCTACAACCCTTTGATTTGCAGTGGCTGTTGTTGCAAGTACAGGAACATTAGGAGGAAGATATTTTATGATTCTTACAATTCTTCTATAATCAGGGCGAAAATCATGTCCCCAATCAGATATACAGTGAGCTTCGTCTATTACGAACATTCCTATTCCACCCTTTATCTTTGGCAGAATTTTTGTCATAAAATCTTGATTTCCTAATCTCTCAGGTGAAAGCAGCAATATATCACACTTACCCTCAAAAAGACGTTGTTGAACCCTTTCCCAATCCTTATTGTTATCACTGTTTATTGTTTCCGCACTAATTCCTATCTTAGTTGCATTTTCTATCTGATTTTTCATAAGGGAGAGTAATGGACTGATAAGAATTGTAGGACCTGCCCCTTGTTCTCGAAGCAATTTAGTTGCAATGAAATATACTATACTCTTACCCCAACCAGTTCTTTGAACAACTAAAGTTTTTTTGCGATTTAAAACTGATTCTATACTTTCCCATTGATCATTGTGAAATTCTGCTGTTTGTCCTAACATCTCCTTTAATAAAGCAAGACCTTTTTCCTTCATTCATACTCTCCCCCTTTGTTTTTAAGAATCATGGTAATTGTTGAAATCTATGAATTCAATATCATCAATATCTTCATAATCAGGATTATAATTACCGTGATCTTCAGTATCAAGATCATATTTTATTAATTCTGAATCGTCTAGATCTTCGAACCAATATTGAGCTTTTTCTAATTCTTCTAATTCTTCTAATTCTTGTTCTTTGTATTGTAGCACTATTAATGTTTTTTCTTCCCAATCATCGTCATAATCTATTGATAGGTCACAATTATAGTCTTCAAAAGGATCGTATTTAGAATTTCTATCCATATTTTTTCTCTCCCTTATGATAGTATAAAAATTATACCAAAAAATATAATAGGAAAGGTCTAATAACATGGTTTTTCTTCCTTAACAGTGTAAGGGGCTTTTTGTTTTTTCAATGAACTTCTATGAGTATTGATATATTATCTGGATATACTTGTATTTTACCATCCTCTTTATATATCATATGGGAATAATATTTTCCGTTTATTTCAAGAAATTTTAATTGGATAGGTTTATCGATATGATCTTCAACATATGTGTTGTGTTGGTAATCAATAAAATAGTCACAAACATAATATCTTATATTATATAAAAGATAATTAGTTGCTGAATAAGCAGATGATTTTTCGGGATCTCTCCAAACTATAACATCCTTTCCTGATCTTTCATACATAAATGAAAACAAAAGAGAAGTTTCTAAATCAACATTACCAAGATCACCAACACTTTCGTGTATGTAAAAATATTTTTCAATAATTTCCTTATCAGATAATCTTGGATATCCAATTACATCAGAATAAAATTCTTCCATTATTGGTGGTAACGACATAGGATCTTCAATTCTATATTGAGCATGATCAATATCATAAAAAGTAAGTGGGAGTAGAAATATAACAAATATTAATGCTCCAAGTTGTAATTCTGTCATTTCAATTTACCTCCTTTTTTACCAACCATGTAATAATCCAATATCATTTGGGAATACTTTTATATCAAATCTTTCTTTCCATACAACATGTGAATAAATTTCACCATCAATAATTATTAGATAATCATGATGGACGTCATATTTGTCATAAATTAAATTTCCCTCAGAATCAATTTCTCCAATATAATAAGGTAAATAACATATAGCATCAATAAATTCTGGAAGTTCACCCGCAAATTCAAAACTTGGATCTCTTTTGAATATAGCATTAATATCTTCAGGTAAAGCTATCAATGCTTCAAATGGATTATCATAAGATTCTTCAATATATTCTTCTGGATATATATAAAGAGGACCTTCAGTTAGCTGAAACCAAGATCCATATCCAAAATTAGGTTTTATAGTTGGAAAATAAGTGGGTGGTTGTAGAGATATTAAACCATATTGTTCTTCACTTGGAGCTATGAGAACTAAATTAGATGGTGCAAATGAACTAAATAATTGATACATTTCTACTGATTCTTCAAAATCTATTCCTTCAAAATCTCCATTGACACTATCATCAATATAAAAATATTTTTCAATAAATTCTTTTGTATTAATATCACCATCGCTTAAATCTTGACGATAATTAAAATAATAATTATACATTTTTTCTTGTTCTTCAGGAGTCAAAATATTATCACTATTCTGATAATATGGTAAATTATAACCAAGTAGAACTAATCCAAAGTATCCTCCAAAGAATATAGCAAAAGCTAAGAATATTGCAAAATCTTCACTCATTTTATTCACCTCTCTTTTTAAATTTAATATTTGGTATGAAATATTCTTTCTCCTCTTCCAGTTGGTATAGAATTATAATCATAAGGCGCAAGAAATTTTTATTCCAAATAGTTAAGACACAAACATCATTTGCTACGCAAGTGAGATTAAGAAAGGTTTCTAAAGCATTTTGAAAAGAGAGTTTTGCACAAACCAGCAAAATTTATTTCCTTAAAGGTAAGATAAACACCCAACCGCTGGGGTAGAGTCAGTTTATACAGCAACTAACTGTTTTACTCCAAACTGCCTTCTGATAAGTTTATAATAAGTTAGTTTCCGCTAATTTCAAAGAATGCAAAGCAATGCGTATCAATTGTTTCAAGATCGTTTATATCTATTATTACTAAACCATTTTTCCAATCTGCTACATATGCATAGTTATCTTTCACGAAAACATCCCAAGCTTCACCCGAGGTATTGTAATAGTCTGCTTCTTGTGGATTTGTTGGATCGCTTACATCTACTATCACTAAACTGTCATATCCATTCGCCACATATGCATAACCATCTTTTACAAAAACATTCCATGCTTTATCTATCGTATCAAAATAGCCTATCCTTTGTGGATTAATTGGATTGCTTACATCTATTATCACTAAGCCATTACATCCACTTGCTATATATGCGTAATTATCTTTTACGTAAACTCCTAGTGCTCGATCTGTTGCATCGCAATACCCAACTTCTTTAGGTTCTTTCGGATCGTTTATATCTACTATCACCAAACCATTCCAATCATCAGCCACATATGCATAGTTATCTTTTACGAAAACATCTTCTGCATCGCCTATTGTATCGTAATATCCTGCTTTTTGTGGCTCTGTTGGGTTACTTACATCTATTATCACCAAACCATTCGAATCATCTGCAACGTATGCATAATTATCTTTTACGTAAATTCCCTCTGCAGAGCTTCTTGTATCGTAGTGTCCCACTTCTTTTGGTTCCGTTGGATTGCTTACATCTATTATTACCAAACCGTTCTTACAATCTCCCACATATGCATAGTTGTTTTTTACGAAAACATCCTCTGCATTACCTATCGTATCGCAATGACCTATTTCTTTTGGTTCTTTTAGATTACTTATGTCCACGATTATCAAACCATTTTTATTATCTGCAATGTATGCGTAATTGTTTCTTACAAAAACACCCCATGCTTTATCTGGAGTATCATAACTACCTACTTTTTGTGGCCCTGTTGGATCGATTATATTTGTTGGATCTTTTATATCTGCTATTGCTAAGCCATTATATCCGTCTGCCATATATACGTAGTTGCCTTTCACATAAATATCACGTGTCTCATGCGACATATTGTAGTGACCAGTTTTTTGTGTATTGTAGCAACTCACCTTTTGTGGATTAGTTGGATCACTTACATCGATTATCGTTAAACCTTTGTATCCATTTGCTATATACGCGTAATTGTTTCTTACATATACACTCCAGGTACTTCCCAATTTCAGATGTGACAAATATTTTGGGCTGGTTGGATCGCTTACGTCTATTATTATTAGGCCATCATTAACGTTTGTTATATATGCATAATTATCCTTCACAAAAACGTTTGATGCATCATCTGCTGTATCGTAATAACCTACTTTTTGTGGATTGGCTGGATCACTTACATCTACTATTACTAAACCACTCGAATAACTTGTTACATATGCGTAGTTATCTTCTACATAAACTTCTCCTGCACTATTTACTGTTTTGCAATGTCCTACTTCTTGTAGTTTTGTTGGATTGATTACATCTATTATCATCAAGCCCTTATACCGGGCTGTAATGTAGGCGTAATTGTCCTTCACATAAACACTTTCAACGTCATATATTGTATTGTAATAACCTACTTCTTTTGGCTCTTTTGGGTCACTTATATCTACTATTACTAAACCACTATTACAATAACTACTATCTCTGACTGTAACATAGACATAACAGCCTTTTACATAAACATCCTCTGCACATGTTAAATATAGATGTGACAAATGCTTTGGATTTGCTGGATTACTTACATCAAATATATCTATCCTATCTGACTCTTTTATTTCTATCGCAACTATTATGTCTTCTACCTCATTGTTTGTACATTTTGTTGTACTGAAAACTGTAGTTATTAGAAGAAAAAATAGAGAAAACAATAAGATACGTTTCATATGCTAACCCCCTTGTATAATATTGTCTAACAAAAATTTTGTGTGCCTAACTTTCTTTAGTGTTTAAACAACATTGGGATATTCAATTTTATACTTATATTTAGTTTTTTTCTTTATATAATATGCACAGATGTAAGACTTAAAAAATAATACTAAAATAAATTGTCAAAAAGATTATACATCAATTGCTATTGAATTTCATTAAATATTTTCGCTATGTCTGAATAACGTAGCATGAAATTAAAGGTAGTTTTTATTCCTTAAAGGTAGACTAAGAGACAAACGTCATTTGCTTCGCAAATGAGAGTTGGAAAGTGTTTCTAAAACATTAGGGGAAAAAACGTTAAGCACAAGTTAGCAAAATTTGTGTTTTGAAGAAAAATCTGTCGATCTCCTGGATTTTTGACCTTATTGGAGGTCGACAGACATCTTTTGTGGAAGAAAATACTGTACTTTCATGTTATCAACAGGCAGTCACATTATGAAGCTCTTAGTATGATTCAATATTAAAATTAATTATCTGTTGAATCAGTCCAATTTTCATCTTCTTTATATGAATTAAAAGTATTTGCGAACGTACAGGGCGTATTTATTTTTTCCAATACCCTTTTGTTTGAGTAGTTTTCTAAATCTTTCTACCTTTTC
>NZ_AZRI01000049.1:0-64851 GCF_002895585.1 Petrotoga sp. 9T1HF07.CasAA.8.2
TTAAAACAGTACCGGTTATTTTATTTTTACTATTTTTATTTTTTTACCCGACAGATTTTTCTTGTGCAGCTTCAGCTTCTTTTTCAGGTTGAACAACTTCGTAATTTTGATCCGCGTACAACTTCAAACCTGTTCCTGCTGGGATAGGTTGTCCTACTATCACGTTTTCTTTTAATCCTTTCAACCTATCTACTTTACCTTCTATAGCTGCCTCTGTTAGTATTTGTACAGTTTGCTGGAATGAAGCAGCTGAAAGCCATCCTTCCCTTTCTAAAGAAGCCTTTGTGATTCTTAACAACCTACGTTCATATTTTATCGTATCTTTTGGATTTATAAGATATTTTTTGGATGTGCCTACTAGATGAGTTTTACCCTCTTCAGTTGTAATCTCTTTATATTCTTCATATACTTCAATCTCTTTAATGTTTGTTTCGATAATTTGGTTTAAAATTTCTTCAGTTATCTCTGTTCCTTGTTCAAAGATCTTATCTTCTTCCTCTTCTTCATCCTCGGCAGGAATTATAACCCTCTTTGCCAATTTTTTACCAACTACTAATTCTCTGTTTTCTGTTATATAGGAGTTTTCTTCCAATATTTCCTCGTTGATTTTCTGCACCTTACCATAACTTACTAAATCTCCCGGCATGAAGTCGGTATCTCCACCGTCTATAATTTCCACTTTGTTGATCATCTGTCTAATTATTATTTCAAAGTGTTTATCATGTATGTCAACACCTTGTTCAGCATATATTTTCTTTATTTCACTTAGCAAATAATTTGCCAAAGGTCCTACTCCCAATTCTTTGAGTATATTTCTGGGTTTTATATTCCCGGTTGTTAACCTTTGACCCGCTAGTACTTTATCTCCTTCTTCTACAACTGCTTTCGTCCTATAATCAGCTTCATAACTTTCCAATTCTCCATCTGAATTTTCGATTATTATCTTTAATCTTCTTCCTCTCTTGTTTTCAGTATCTCTTTCAATGGCTCTTACTATGCCTTTTGTCTTCGAAAATTCACCTTCAGGTCCTTTTGTCTTTTTTCTTGCTTCAAACAATTCTTCAGCTCTTGGTAACCCTTGGGTTATATCCGAAGTAGTGGCTATACCACCAGTATGGAATGTTCTCATAGTTAACTGCGTACCTGGTTCACCTATGGATTGTGCAGCAATTATTCCTACAGCTTCTCCTCTATTGACTAATTTGTAATTCGAAAGATCCATTCCATAACACTTTGCACAAAGACCATTTTCAGACTCGCATGTAAGAGGCGATCTTATGAAAATAGATGGCCTAACAGTAACCGTTTTTATGCCATGTTTTTCGAGAACTTTAGAAACCTTTAAGTCTATTCTTTCTTGGTATTTAAGCAAAGTAACTGTTTTTCCATCAATTTCAACTTTAAGATCTTCTCCAGAGTAAACATAGTCTACTGCAGTATATTCTTTAACATCTAATTTTTGTATGCCGTGCAAGAATGCTTCTTCTATGGCTTCTTCTGTGATTTCTTCACCTTTTTTGATTAATACCTTACCTTCTACTTGCACATCTTCTAATGATTCTAAGTAGGAATCTTTTGGCATATCTTCAATTTTTATCGTTTTTTCCTTCGATACAGGAATTTCTTTTACATAATTTGCCAAGAATTGGGCGTCTTTCTCTTTTAAGATTATTCCTCTTTCATATTTTTTATCTGCTTGGGGATTAAAAATTACTTCCTTTGTTTCAGGATCCAAAACATCTTTAGCTAAAACTCTACCAAATAAGAAGTCTGAAAGATTTTCAATTTTTGAATCGTCAGCCCAAAGCTCTCTTGCTTCAATACCTTTATCTGTTCCACAATCTTCTTCTGTGATAGTTATGCTTTGAGCAACATCTACGAGTCTTCTAGTTAAGTAACCCGCTGTCGATGTTCTTAAAGCTGTATCAGCTGATCCCTTTCTTGAACCGTGTGTTGAGGTAAAAAATTCTAATTCTGATAACCCATTTTTAAAGTTTGAAGTGATAGGAACTTCAATTATTTTTCCAGATGGATCAGCCATCAATCCTCTCATACCTGCTAATTGTTTCAATTGATCTATGTTACCCCTTGCACCAGATTCGATCATCATCCAAATTGGATTGAAAGTGTATTTTCTATACGTTTTCGCTGTTTCTTCTGTAACTTTGGCAGTGGCGCTTTCCCAAATCTTAATTATTTCTTTGTATCTTTCATTATCCGTCAAATAACCTTCTTCATAAAGCGATTCGATTCTGAGAACTTCTCCTTTAGATTCTTCTATTAATTCCTCCCTTTTAGGAGAAACTAATACATCACGTATAGATATGGTTAATCCAGATAATGTTGCATAATGGAAACCAAAATCTTTAATACTATCTAAAAGATCCGCGGTTCTATCTATTCCATGTTTTTCAAAAGTGTTAAATATCAGCTCTTTTAGATTCTTTTTATCCATTTTTTGTGTATAGTCTCTTAAATCTTCTGGTACTTCTTCGTTAAAAATTATTTTTCCGATAGTCGTTTTAAGGATACTACCATCTTTATATCTAAACGCAACTGGTTCATGAAGGGGTAAATCGGATTTTTTCCATATCAATTTTCCATCTTGAAGATATATATCTGAATCCACTATTTTTAGGTATTCATAAGCATATGTAGCTTCCAAATCTTCGGAGAATATGTGTTTTACATACCCATTCTTTCCCAATTCAGAAACTTTGGTAGGCACCTTTAGATTTTTGAACTTCTCATCTTCATGCATGGTTAAATAATACGCACCAGCAATTATATCTTTTCCTGGCATCGACAATGGTTTGCCGTTCGCAGGCGAGATAATATTATATCTTGATAACATTAAAAATTTTGACTCTGCTTGGGCTATATTGGAAAGGGGAATATGTATAGCCATCTGATCACCGTCAAAATCAGCATTAAACGGTGGACAAACCAAAGGATGTAACCTTATGGCGTTTCCTTCTATTAGTTTTGGAATAAAAGCTTGAATAGATACCCTATGTAGGGTAGGTGCCCTGTTTAGGAGAACAGGATGCCCTTTTATAACCTCTTCCAAAACTTCCCAAGCCTCAGGCATTTCCTTTTCTATTATAGTTTTTTTGAATTTTCTGGCACTTTTACTTGCCACGTTTGAATCTCTTAACAGCTCTGCAAGAACGAAAGGTTTAAATAGTTCTAAAGCCATCTTTTTTGGTAATCCACATTCATGAATCTTAAGATCAGGTCCAACAGCGATTACAGCTCTACCGGAGTAATCAACCCTTTTACCTAAAAGGTTCCTTCTAAATCTACCTTTTTTACCTTTCAACAAATCTGTGAGTGATCTTAATGGCCTTCTATTTCTGTCAGTCATTGGTTTACCAACACGTCCATTGTAGAAAAGTGAATCCACAGCTTGTTGAAGTATTCTTTTTTCGTTTCTTACGATAATTTCCGGTGCTTCCATTTCTAATAACTTTCTTAAACGGTTGTTTCTATTTATTACTTTTCTATATAAGTCGTTTAAATCAGTAGCAGCAAACCTTCCTCCATCAATTTGTATTAAAGGTCTCAAATCGGGTGGTATAACGGGTATAATATTTGTAATTAGCCATTCAGGTTGATTGCCAGATTTGATAAAATCCTTAACTAGTTTCAGTCTTCTTAATATTTTTACACTCTTCTGACTTTTTCTATCCAATTTTTCTAATTCGGATTCTAATCGAGCTTTTAATACTTCAAGATCGATCTTCGTTAACAATTTTTGAATAGCTTCAGCACCGTAACCATACTCAAATTTTTCATATCTATTTATTTGAAATATCTTTTCAGTTCCATCTTCTTCCTTTGCAACTAAATCTTTTACACCAAATTCTTGAAGTTCATTTAACACTTCTTGAGTGATCTTTGTTCCCTTTTCAAATTTCTTTTCGGGAAATTCGATTTCCGATACTAATTCTTTGTCAATTACGTTTTCTCTTTCTTCCTTAATCTTTGAGTTTAGTACCTTCATTACTTCTTCATAGGCTCTTGCTTCATCTTCTAGTAAAATATCTCCTATTTTTTTATCTATTCTCTTTGCAAATCTCTTATCTATGTCTGTGATAACTACAATCGGTGTATCCCGCTCAATATCTCTTTCAACTTCTATGGAACCTGGATAGTATTCTAAGAATAAGGAGTACTCCTTCTGGGTTAGATAATCTTCTTCAAACAAAAATCTATCTGCTAAAGGTGTTCCTTTTTCAACCTCTTGTCCATTCTCTACCATTATTGATGAACCTTCAAAAACGGGATACTTTCTTTCAACGCCGGTATCATCTCTTATTATTATCCAATTCAATTCTCTTTCCGTATGTGTTAGTTCTGATTTTATTTCTACCTTTCCATCTATATCGGCTACGGGCATACCCTTAACTGAAACTATTTTTACAGCAGGTTCTACCCTTAAATCTAAATATTCATCGTATATTTCATACTCTCTTTGATACAATATTTCTCCAGGTAAATATCCCAAATTTTCATTTTCAGGACCAGGAAGCGTTAAATAAGCTCTTTCAATAACTCTTTTTGAACCGTAGTAAATGATATTTTCTAAATCTTTCACACCAATGTTTAGAATGATGGAAAGAATAGATGGAGAAGACTTTAAATACCAAATATGAGAAATAGGTGTTGCCAATTCTATATGACCTATCTTTCTTCTCCTAGCTTCTTTGGATTCAACCTTTACACCACATCTTTCACATACTGTTCCTTCATACTTTTTCCCTTTATACTTGCCACAAGCACATTCGTAATCTTTTACGGGACCAAATATCTTTTCGCAGAATAAACCATCTTTTTCAGGTTTACCTGTTCTGTGATTTAAAGTTTCTGGTTTTTTAACTTCACCATTTGATGCTTCCAATATACTTTGAGGAGAAGCTATACCTATTTTTATCTTAGCAATCTTTCTTTGAAAGGAAGAAACATTTGCCAATTGAAATCCCTCCTTGAGGGTACATTTTTATTTTACTCTCCGTCAACGTTGAAACTTAGATTCAAGTTATCAATTAGAGTCTGTCAACATCTAGCTCATTCCCATCTTCATCGTAAAGTTTTATATCCAACATTAGTCCTTGTAATTCTTTTGTTAAAACTTTAAAACTTTCAGGAATCCCCGGTTCGGGAAGATTTTCTCCTTTTAATATTGCTTTGTAAACTTCATTCCTACCTTTAATATCATCAGATTTATAAGTTAACATTTCGTTTAGGGTATGAGCAGCTCCATGCGCTTCTAGAGCCCATACCTCCATTTCCCCAAATCTCTGTCCACCAAAATGGGCTTTACCACCTAATGGTTGTTGGTGAATTAAAGAGTACGGACCCGTCGATCTTGCATGAATTTTATCTTTTGCTATATGGGACAATTTCAACATATACATGGATCCTACCGCCACTGGAAAATCGAATGGTTCACCTGTTCGACCATCTCTAAGAACAATTTTACCGTTGGGCTGATCAGGATCATCGCCTAAATATAACTCGTGTTCTTCTCTTACTTTAGATAATTCATCCATGATTTCAGATTCAGTCGCACCATCAAAAATAGGTGTGGCGTAGTAATCGTTAGTTAACATCGATAGCCACCCTAAATGAAGTTCCAAAACTTGTCCTATATTCATCCTTGACGGAACTCCTAGAGGTGAAAGCAACATTTGCAAAGGTGTTCCATCTGGTAGGAATGGCATATCTTCTTTGTTCAAAATGGTTGAAATAACACCTTTGTTTCCATGCCTACCCGCTAATTTATCTCCAACTTGTAGTGTCTTTTTTGTAGCTATGAAAACTTTAACGTATTTATTTACGCCGATTTCTAAAGAAGGAATATCTTTCCTGTCAAAGATCTGAACGTCTATAACCCTTCCCTCAATTCCATGAGGAACCGTTAGAGATGAATCTTTAATGTCTCTACCTTTATCACCAAACACGGATTTAATAAGCTTTTCTTCGGGAGTAGTATCTGATTCTCCTCTTGGGGTAACTTTTCCTACCAGGATATCCCCAGAAGATACGTAAGAACCAATTTTAACTATACCTTCTTCATCTAAATTCCTTAAAAGTTCTTTTTTGACATTTGGAATATCTGCAGTTATTTCTTCGGGACCCAATTGAGTATCCATAGCTTTCGTTTCAAAAACTTCTATGTGTATCGATGTAAAGGCATCGTTTTCTAATAATTCTTGACTAACTACTATTGCGTCTTCAAAGTTGTATCCTTCCCACGGAAGAAAACCAATGAAAATATTTCTCCCAAGAGCTAGCTCTCCCATATCCATGGAAGGGCCATCCGCTATGGCTTGCCCTTTTGTCACTACATCTCCAACGTTAACAATAGGAACTTGGTTTATACACATGTCTTGGTTCGATCTAACATATTTTAATAAAGTGTATTCATCTTTTAAGGGTTCGTCATTGGAATCTTTTAGAATGTTATTCTCTTCGTCCAATCTAGTGATTACAATTTTTCTTCCATCCACATAATCAACAATACCTTTATGTTTTGCCATTATCAAATAGCCTGAGTCTCTCGCTGCTAACCATTCTACTCCTGTACCAACAAAAGGAGCTTGAGGTCTAAGAAGCGGAACGGCCTGCCTTTGCATATTTGACCCCATTAAAGCTCTGTTTGCGTCATCGTGCTCTAAAAATGGAATAAGAGCAGCTGATACAGAGGCAATCTGTTTTGGGGTGACTGATATATATTCAATCTCATCTTTGTGGAATAAACTGACTTTTCCTAAATATCTAGCTTCGATGTACTCTTCTACTAAAGAACCATCTTCCCCAATTTCGGCGGAAGCAGGGGCAATTCTATAAAGTTCTTCCTCGTCAGCACTCAAATATACTATATTGTTTAAATCAACTTTTGCATGCTTTACCCTGTAATAAGGAGTTTTCAAAAATCCATATTCATCGACTTTAGCTAAAATTGCCATAGAAGTGATTAATCCAATATTCGCACCTTCAGGGGTCTCGATAGGACACATCCTTCCATAATGAGAATGGTGGACATCCCTTACTTCAAATTTAGCATGTTCTCTTTTCAAACCTCCAGGACCTATTGCTGATAGCCTTCTCTTATGAGTTAGCTCAGCTAAAGGATTCACCTGATCTAAGAATTGCGATAATTGACTAGATGCAAAGAATTGGTGAAAGGCAGTCATTATTGATCTGGAATTTATAAGGGATTGAGGACTTATTTTATTAATTGATTGAACACCTGCAAGTTTTTCAGGAGCATGCTGAATCATTTTAGAAAAAGCTCGTTCAAATTCGATTTGCATGAGTTCTCCAACCGATCTCACTCTTTTATTACCCAAATGATCTCTTGTGTCAAGTCCTTCAATATTTTCCTTAACATGCAGCAAGTATCTGGCGGACAAGATGATGTCTAACTTGTCAACAGCAAAAGTTTTAATAGGATATTTTATTTTGTCTTCCATATCTTCAGAAATATCCTTTTTTTCAACCTCTCGTAAATAATCAATATAAGCTTTTCTCAATTTTACCTGAATTTTCTGTCTTCCAATCTGCGAAAAATCGAATTTTTCAGGATTGAAGTACATATCTTCTATTTCTTCTTTGGCCTTCTGCGCCCTTGGAATTTCAGTAGGTTTTAATTTCGAAAAAATTTCTTTGTAAGCTTCTAGAGAAGTCAATCTTTCTTCTTTTTCATATCTTTTTTTCATCTTTTCTAACGTTATTTCTGCGACCAGATGAGCTACTGTTACACTCTTAATTTCATATTTTTTCAGCAGTTCCAAGACTTCGTATAATTTCATACCGTAAGTTGATTTTCTTGGGGGATCCATATCATCTAATTCCTGGAACGATAAGTCCGACAACACAGTACAATTGTTATAATTTGACAGTTCGACTTCATCATCTAAATCAATTTCCTTGGGGAATAATCGTAATATATCCAAATCATTCTCGTATCCCAATGCCCTTAAAAAAAGGAAAAAATTGAATTTTCTTTTTCTGTCTATTCTGACCTGAAGAACCTCTTTACCTGGATTAGGGTTGTAAAGTATCTCCAACCAAGCCCCTTTAATGGGTAAAAAGTGAGCTATAAACATTTCTTTAGAAGTATCTGTCTCTTCTTCTTTTATAAAATACACCCCAGGGGATCTGACGAGTTGGTTAACTATTACCCTTTCTGCTCCATTGACAATAAATATACCTCTTTCAGTCATATAAGGGATGTTACACAAGAATATATCGTCTTTTTCTATCATTTCACCTGTTGCTGAATCAGTTATCCTAACTTTTAAATAAGCTTTACCAGCATAAGTTAATCCCTTGTCCCGACATTCATTCTCACTAAAAGACGAGTCTTCAAACTTTACATCCACAAAATCAATCAAAAATTCTTTGTTTTTCTTCCCACTCGCTTTAACGGGTATCTTTATTGGCATATATCTTTTAATGCTTTCCATAATCTTTTTATCTAAAAAATCCCTAAAAGAATCTTTTTGAATTTTCACTAAATCCTCGTATATTTCAGTTTTCTCTGGAACTTTCCCAAAAAACTTTCTTTCTCTCCTACCTACTTCTCTTACGACCGTATTCAAAGGAACCACCTCGGTATTTAGTCAAAATAGAATTGATGAAAAATAAGTGAAAAATCGCATTAGACAAAATGTCCAATGCGAACTAAATTATAACTTTTTTTCATGAAGAAGAGGTTAAAAAAAGACTTCAACTTAATTTCGAATTCGACTTATTTTAATTCTACTTCGGCTCCCGCTTCTTCAAGTTTTTTCTTAATTTCTTCGGCTTCTTCCTTTGGAACACCTTCTTTTATAACTGCGTCTGGGGTTCCAGCTTTTTCAACGAGATCTTTAGCTTCTTTTAAACCTAAATTTGTAATTTCTCTTACAACCTTTATTACACCGATTTTTTTGTCTCCAAAACCTTTCAAAACCACTTTAAAATCTGTTTTTTCTTCTTCTTGTTGTGCCGGAGAAACACCTGCTACACCTGGTACAGCTGCCATTACGGGAGCTGCTGCAGAAACTCCAAATTCATCCTCGAGCGCTTTCACTAGTTCAGCCAATTCTCCTACGGTCATATTTTTAATTTCGTTGATAAGTTCCTCTTTTGTCATTTTCCTACACCTCCAAACTTATTTTTTTTCTTTAATTGCGTTTATTACGTACACCACTTTTCTTAAATTACCTGATAAAGCATTTACCAATCCTGAAATAGGACTATTAAGAGACCTTACAACAGTAGCGTAAAGTTCTTGTTTTGAAGGCAGTTTAGCATACTCTTCTGCTTTGGCTGCATCAAAAATCTTTCCTTCTAAAACCCCACCTTTTATAAAAGGTTTGTTATTATGAGATTCAGAAAATTTTTTTACAGCTTTTAAAACATCAACTGGATCTGACTCCTCAGCATATATAACTCCAGTACTACCTTCAAAAAATTTTTCAAAGTCTTCCAACTCTTTATTAGCTAATTTAACAGCTGTTTTTAACAAAGAAGTACGATAGACAGTGAAAACAACATCCTTTCCAAAATTCTTATATAGTTCTAACCTGAAGTCGTTAGACTCTAATACAGACATTCCAGAAAAATCAACGAACAAAATAACAGGCGAAGACTCCAAAGCATAAATAAAACTGTCTATTAAAGACTTTTTGCGTTCTTTAGTTAACAAAAAATAACACCTCCTTAAATAAAAAAGCCGCAATGGGTAGCGGCTAAAAGAAACAAAAATTATTCCTTTATCCGCGTACCTCGGTAGGCGAGATTTCGCCTCTTTAACCCATTAAAGACCTACTTTCATTGGCACGCAATCTGTTATTACTTTTAAATACTTTCTTTTAAGCAACTGATGATAAAGATAAGGAGCTTAAATCGATATTAATACCGGGTCCCATTGTAGAAGCTATAACAGCTTTTCTAATAAATTTTCCCTTTGAATTTTCTGGCTTCATCTTCGTTAACTGGTCAAAAGCGGAAATTAAGTTTTCTTTTAAATCATCTTTATCGAAAGAAACCTTACCTATAGGAATGTGTATGTTTCCTGTTCTGTCATTTCTAACTTCAACCTTACCGGCTTTAAATTCTTTAACCGCTTGCGCTACGTCGTCGGTTACCGTTCCTGCTTTTGGAGATGGCATAAGACCTCGTGGACCTAGCACTTTTCCAAGTCTTCCTATTTTCCTCATGATATCGGGAGTAGCAATTGCCACATCAAAATCGGTCCAGCCTTCGTTGTTTATTTTTTCAATTAAATCATCGGAGCCAACAAAATCAGCGCCTGCTTGCTTAGCCTGAGCAGCTTTTTCTCCCTCTGCAAAAACTAAAACTCTCACATTTTTACCTGTTCCTTTAGGCAGAGAAACCGTACCTCTAACGTTTTGATCTCCTTTTTTTGGATCTATTCCTAAAAGCACATGGAGTTCCACAGTACCATCAAATTTTGTGTAAGAAGTCTTTTTTACTAAATCTAACGCTTCATCGATATCATAATTTTTTTGTTTATCTACAAGTTTTAAAACTTCTTTATACTTTTTTCCATGTTTTGGCATAATCCTCTCCTCCCTTCTTAGTCTTCAATTTCTATACCCATACTTCTTGCGGTGCCGGCAATAATCTTCATTGCAGCATCCAAATCCTTAGCGTTAAGATCTTGCATCTTCGTTTCAGCAATCTCTCGGAGCTGCTTCCTTTTAATCTTGCCGACAACCTCCTTGCTTGGCTCCTTAGCGCCAGATTTAAGACCAGCGGCTTTTTTTACCAAAAAAGAAGCGGGAGGAGTTTTTACTATAAACGTGAAAGATCGGTCTTCAAAAACAGATATTTCTACTGGTAACAATGTACCTGCTTGATCTGCAGTAGCAGCGTTGAACTTCTTACAAAATTCCATCAAATTTACACCATATTGCCCCAGTGCTGGTCCTACAGGTGGAGCTGGTGTAGCTTTTCCGGCTTCCAATTGCAATTTTACAACCCTCAAAAGCTTTTTTGCCATAAATTCTTAACCTCCTTGTGGTAAAATGGGAAAATCCCTCCCACATTTTGTTTAATCGATGATCTTTTCAATTTCTCCTAAAGATAACGTTACTGTAGTTTCACGTCCAAACATAGTGACTACAACTTGTACTTCTTGTTTCTCCAAATCGAAATCTTTAATTTTACCTGTAAAATATTCAAAAGGACCATTTATAATCTTGACATGTTCTCCCAATTCGAAATCGGTTCTAACTTCTTTGACTTGCCTTTTTTGATAAGCTTCTTCACCCATCACTCTAAGAACAAATCTTACCTCGTTTTTATTCAATTTTACAGGTTTTCCGCCTATATTTAAGATAGTAGATACATAAGGCAAATTGCTAACTAATTCCTCAGTTTCTTTAATGTACATCATTTCGACAAAAACATAACCGGGAAATAAATTTTTCTTTTTTGTTTTTATAATCTTTATCTCTTTGTGAAAAGGGGTCTCTCTGATATCAATGCTTCCTGAAAACTTTGCCTTATACTCTTTAGGCTCACACAATTTATCGCCTATTTGAACCTTACTTCCAATTTTAAATTTCTCATGGATAAAGGTTTCTCTGGGCAATAAGTAGATACTATTTTCTTTCGACTCGTTTTCAACGACTACTCTTTTAACTTTTTCAACGGCTACAATTTCTCCGTCCACATCACTCTTATATTCGAGATTTTTACTGAACGGAGTCTCCGAACGAACTTTTTTCCCAGCTTTTAATCCCGCTAATAAACCTGCACTCTCAGGTATCAGAAAAGTCTTTGAATACTTTTTCCCTTCTGTCTCAACTAAAATCTTACGGAAATTTTTTATGTCTACTATCTTTCCTGAAGTTTTTGCGTATATTTCTGGCTCTCTTGCTAAAATATCTCCTTTTTTTACATCCTTACCCTTTTTAACAAAGATCTGAGCTTCTTTTTCAATGTAGATTTTTTGCACTCTTTTATTACTATAATTCAATTCATCAACTTCGGGTATTATTATTTTTCCAAAATACTTTTCATACCCTAAATTCTTTATTCTCTCTTCGAGAGTTTCTTTAACTTTATTTTCCATTCCTGAATAAACTTGTAGTACATACCATTCTTTTCGCATCTTATATTATTCTCACCACATCTCATTCAACAAATTTATGCGTCTCTAATCAAATGATTATTGAGTAGGTACTCCGCTTCCTCTTAAGAAAACCGGATAAACTAACCATGAAAACAGTTGTAAAAGTCCAAAATCAACAGCAAAAAGATAAACTGCAAAGATTGCTATAACAATCAACACAACCAAAGTAGAATTTAACAACTCTTTTCTGGTGGGCCAATTAATTTTCTTTGCCTCTTGCCAAACGGAAGTTAAAAAAATCCAAAATTTAGACATTTATAAACACTCCCCTATTGTTATGAAAAATACACAACTAAATTTTCGATTCCACATGAAGAGTATGTTTTCTACAATGAGGACAGTACTTTTTTAATTCGATTTTTTCTTTGTAATTTCTATTTTTCTTTTTATAATAGTTTCTATTATTACACTCTGTACATTTCAAAGAAAATTCTATAATTTGGGATTTAGCCGCCACTGTTATCACCTCTTTCTGTGATGAATTAAAATACAAATGGTGGTGAGGGAAGGATTCGAACCTTCGAAGGCAGTCTGCCAGCGGATTTACAGTCCGCCCCCTTTGGCCGCTCGGGCACCTCACCATGAAATTCAAAAAAACGTTGGAGCCGATGAAGGGACTTGAACCCCCAACCTGCTGATTACAAGTCAGCCGCTCTGCCAGTTGAGCTACATCGGCAACCAGTTATTTACCAACTGAAGTTGATTATATCAAACCAAAAAAACGTTGTCAATGGATTTTAAGTTAAAAATATATTAAATTGTACTTTAAGTTGGTTGACATCTGTTATCAAAAAATCCAATAACAAAGAATTTATCTTTACATATTTTGTTTTTAACAATATTCATGGTAAAATAATATTGAAGTGAAAGTATAAAAAATGGCTAATAATAATATTTCTATATAAAGCGACGCGAACTAATCGGTAGTTTCTGTTGCTTAGATGTACGGTAAAGGAGGAGAGTAGACATGTTTGATAATTTTACTGAAAGAGCTGCGAAAGTTTTTATTGAGGCTCAAAATGAAGCAAAACAGATGGGACATCCCTATGTGGGGACAGAACACATTTTATTAGGATTGTTGAAAGTTGGAGGAGGCCATTTAGATACCGTATTTGAAGAATTTAATTTGTACTATAATTCTATAAAGATGGAAATAACAAATGTTGTTGGTACGAATTCAACACAGGGAATAATAGGTTCTCCACAACCAACTCCTAGAGCAAAAAGAATATTAGAGTTGGCATATGATGAATCTGAGCTTATGGGTTTCAATAAGATAGATGCGGAACATCTTCTTTTAGGCATTTGTAGGGAAGCCGAAGGGATAGCCTCTCATATATTGAAACGTTCAGGAATAAATCTAACTTTGATGAGAAAAGAATTAACGGATATGATGATTAAGGGTAGATCAACCGGGAGGATGGAGATTGCTAAAACTGAAGAGTTAGAAGAAAGAAAGCGTCAAAAACAGAATGCGCTAAAACAGCTCGAAGAATACGGAACTGATTTAACTGCTCAAGCTGAGAACCGCAAACTGGATCCTATAATTGGAAGAGAAATAGAAATTAATCGCATAATGGAAATATTGGCGAGACGAAAAAAGAACAATCCTGTTTTGATTGGTGAGGCAGGTGTAGGTAAAAGTGCAGTGGTCGAGGGTCTGGCACAAAGAATTGTTGAAGGCCGAGTACCTGAAATATTAAAAAATAAAACTATTTTTTCCTTAGATATTACCTCAATAGTAGCGGGAACAAAATATCGTGGAGAATTTGAGAAACGAATGAAAAAATTGATGCAGATATTACAAAAGACTGAAGATATTATTCTTTTTATCGACGAATTGCATATGATTGTAGAGGCTGGTGCGGCTGAAGGTTCTTCCATGGACGCAGCCAATGTATTAAAACCGGCTTTAGCAAACGGAGAAATAACCGTAATAGGGTCCACCACAGCAAATGAGTACAGGAAATTCATCGAAAAAGATCCAGCCCTCGAAAGACGTTTCCAAAAGATATATGTAACTGAACCAACTATCGAAGAAACTATAAATATATTATCTGGAATCAAATTCAAATACGAGGAACATCACAAAGTCAAATATAACCATGGTGCAATTCAATCAGCTGTTCAACTCTCGGTAAGGTATATTACAGATAGACACCTACCAGATAAAGCGATAGATGTTATCGATGAAGCCGGAGCTAAAGCCCGTTTAAGTGCTCTAACGCTCCCTGATAAATTAAAAATTCAATATGAAAAGATTGCAGATATCGAAAGTAAAAGAAACGATCCCAATTCTAAAGAAAACGTTGAAGAAAAACTAAAAAAGATGAAAGAAAAGTATGAAGAAGAATATTCAAAATGGAGATCTGAAGCAGAAAATAAAATAATTCAAATAACCGAAGAGGATATAGCTGAAATAATATCTAATTGGACTGGTGTTCCGCTCAGACAGTTGCGTGCAGAAGAGATGGAAAAATTATTGAATTTAGAGGCTGTCTTACACGAACGAGTGGTAGGGCAGGATGAAGCAATAAAATCAGTTGCAAAAGCTATAAGAAGAGCGCGAAGTGGATTAAAAGACCCTAGAAGACCAACAGGTGTATTTATGTTTTTAGGCCCGACCGGTGTTGGGAAAACTGAACTAGCTAAGACTCTAGCAACTTATCTTTTTGGAAACGAAACGCATTTAGTAAGAATAGATATGAGTGAATACATGGAAAAATTCAGTGTCTCCAGACTTGTGGGTGCTCCCCCGGGGTATGTCGGCTACGATGAAGGTGGGCAATTAACAGAAATAGTAAGAAGAAGACCTTATTCCGTAATTTTGCTGGACGAAATAGAAAAAGCTCATACAGACGTATACAATATTTTGTTGCAAATAATGGATGAAGGAAGATTGACTGATTCTCAAGGGAGAACGGTTGACTTTAGAAACACAATAATTATTATGACCTCTAACCTCGGTTCTGAACAGATTAGCAAAACTAAAAGAAGCTTAGGTTTTGTAGAAGAAGGTACAATAGAAAGCGAATACAAAGATATCAAAGAACAGGTGATGTCTGCGGTAAAGGCGGCATTCAAACCTGAATTCATAAACAGATTAGATGATGTCATTGTATTTCACCCGCTCACTAAAAATCAACTTAAAAATATTATATCTATTCAACTTAGCGACCTAAAAAGCCGATTGGAAGAAAGGAATCTTACATTATCCGTGAAAGAAAGTGCCATTGATTTCTTACTGGAAAAGGGTTATGATTCTGTCTTTGGAGCTAGGCCATTGAAAAGAGCTATACAAAGATATATTGAAGATCCTTTGTCCGAAGAATTATTAAAAGGAAAATACGAAGAAGGAGATAAGATATTAGTTACTCACCAAAAATCTAAAGAAAGTCTTTCTTTTAGAAGAGTTCCTAAGGATAAGAAGCAAATGGAAAAGAAAGTGGTCAATAGTTGAGAAAATCTGAGAAACACTATGTCTGCAGTAATTGTGGCTATGAATCCGATAAATGGTTCGCAAAATGTCCTATGTGTAATGAATTAGAATCCGCGGTAGAATATAATACCGCGGATGTTACTATTGATACTGGAAATATTAAAGTTCCAGACATAGTCTTTCTTGATCAAGAACTTCCTCCGGCGAAAAAAATACCTACTAATTTTCAAGAAATTGATAATGTGTTAAACGGTGGGTTAGTGGAGGGTGCGGTCTATTTGTTGAGTGGCGATCCTGGTATTGGAAAAAGCACATTATTGGCTCAAATCGCAAAGTCTATTCAGACAGCTGAAGGATACATATTCTATGTTTCTGGTGAAGAATCTACAGAACAAGTAGTTCAAAGATTCAATCGACTAGAAATAAAAAATAAAAATATAGGATTGATATTTGAAAACAATGTGGATGTTATACTTAATGCTTTAGAAAAGTCTAATATGAAATCTTCTGTTATTTTCATAGATTCTGTTCAAACCTTAAAGATAGACAGTATTGATTCCTCACCTGGTAGTATTCTACAAGTAAGGGAAAGTACTAGAAAGATGGTAGAATACGCTAAAAAAAAGAATATCCCTGTAGTACTGGTAGGTCATGTAAACAAAGAAGGAGCTATTGCCGGTCCAAAAGTGTTGGAACACATGGTAGATTGTGTTCTTCAAATGGAATTGGAAGGTGGATCTGGACTAAGGCTTTTAAAAGTAACCAAAAACCGATACGGTCCTACAGATGAAGTTGTTTTATTTGAAATAACCCAAAAAGGCTTAAAACCAATAGATAATATAAATTCTTTTTTCTTATCTGATTATTCAAATGAATCGGGTAACACTTTAACTATAGTAAAAGTTGGTCAAAAATTGCTTCCAATAGAGATACAAGCTTTAGTCAGTAACCCGGTATACGGGTCCCCTAGAAGGGTTACTTCTGGTATACCGTTAGATAGACTTTTAATGATAATTGCAGTACTTTCCAAGAAGTTGAAGCTCCCATTGGAAAGTAAAGATATATTTGTCAGCAGTGCAGGAGGTCTAAGGATCAATGACAGTTCTATGGATGTTGCTATCGCTTTATCTTTAATCTCCTCTATATTCGATACCCCACTTTCTTCTTCAACGATAGCCTTTGGAGAAATAGGTTTAGATGGGAGAATAAGAGGTATTCCTCTTTTAGAAAAAAGATTGGAGCTTTCACAGAAAATTGGTTTTAATAATATAGTTATTCCAAAAAATCTTTCCCCTAGAAAAAACTCTATTATAGTTGCAGAAAGTGTAAAAGATTTGATAAAATTATTCAAAAAAGGGGGATAAAATTTTGAATGAGAAATTAGAAAGAATTTTTGAATTGTTAGCTCCGGGAAAGCCTATTAGAAAAGGTATAGACAGGATAATGGAAGCAAATTTGGGGGCTTTGTTGTTTTTTTGCTCACAACCTGAAAAGCACCTTAAAGAAGGTCTAATACAGTTAGGCTTTAGAGTTGATTCGGATTTTTTACCTGAAAAAATTTATGAACTTTCAAAAATGGATGGGGCTATTGTTTTAAACAGTGATGGAACTCAAATTCTTGCAGCGAATGCACAACTTAATCCCGATAAGAGCATACCTAGTTCAGAAACCGGCATGAGACACAAAACTGCTGAAAAAGTGTCTATTCAAACGGGAGATTTAACAGTCGCAGTTTCTAAAAGAAGAAATATTGTTTCAGTGTATTATAATAAAATGAAATACGAACTTCTACCTGAAAATGTTTTATTTGCTAGATTAAATCAAGAAATTACCATTGCACAAAGATATAGACAAAGCTTTATGAACCTTTTAGACTATCTGAACATCGAAGAGACAAGGGGAAATGTAAGTCTCTCTGACGTTGTTGAGATACTTTCCAAAGGTTTACTAACGATAAAAATTGTACAAAGAGCTGAAAAATATTTATTAGAATTAGGAGAAATCGCTGGAAGTGCAAAATTAGAATACGAAGAAATCTTAAGGACAGTCCCTAAGTATGTGGGTGCTGTTATAATGGATTACAGCTCAGAAAACTTAAAGTATCAAAGACCCGAAGATGCGACAAGCATATTCAAAGAATTAGACTTTAACGATTTGGTCGATCCCTTCAAAATAGCAAAAACTTTAGGTTATATTGATGTTTCATCTGAAGACGATCTGGAAGAAACAGCTTTAACATCACGAGGCTACAGAATCCTTTATTCTACTAAGTTACCAACTTCTGCGGTAAAAAAAGTTGTGGAAAGTTTTAAAAACCTTCAAGAATTAATGAACGCCACTTTTGAAGAATTAACAGATATAAGCGGAATCGGCAAAAGAAGGGCGGAAATAATCTTGGGAACATTGAATAAAAAGAAAAGAGAAAAAGAGGAAATAGAAGAGGAAACTGCACAAATAATGAGCAAAGAAAAGAAGTAATAACACTATTAATAGTTTTTCAATTTAATATTGTAAAAACATCACAATTTTAGAGGTGAAGAAATATAACAACTTTAGCAAGAAACAAAAAAGCTACTCACGATTATGAAATAATAGAAACCTTTGAAGCAGGGATTTCTTTATTGGGCACAGAAGTAAAATCCAGCAAAGCTGGAAAAATCAATTTCAAGGATAGTTTCTGTAAAATAGAAAAAGGCGAATTGATTTTATACAATGTTCACATCAGCCCTTATTCAGGGGCATCTATATTTAATCACGATCCAGAAAGACCTAGAAAACTTTTACTTCATAAAAAAGAAATAAGGCGTTTGCAATCTAAAGTTCAACAGGAAGGCTTGACGATGATTCCGCTCGAAATCTATACTAACAATAAAGGGCTGATAAAAGTTAAAATCGCTTTGGCTAAAGGATTGAAAAAATACGATAAGCGTGAAAAGATTGCAGAAAAAGAGTATGAAAGGAGAATTAGAAAACAACAAAAATATGAAAATATCTGAAAAAATCTCACCAGCAATATCAATTAAGGGATTAACAAAAAGATTCGGGAAAACGGTTGCGGTTGATAACGTTGATCTAGAAATTAACGAAGGAGAGATTTTTGGACTTATAGGTCCCAATGGTGCAGGCAAATCCACCATTATGAAGACTATTTCCACGCTTTTAAACCCTTCACAAGGAAAAGTGGAAATACTCGGAAAAGATCTTTCGAAAAACAAACCAAGCCTTAGAAAAGTGATCTCTTTAGTCTCTGATTACTCTGTATTGGAAAATGATTTAACCCCCTATGAAAATTTAAAATTGTTTTCTTTAGCCTCAAATATCGAAGATAGTGATAAAAAAATTAACGAATTTTTTCATAGTTTTGGATTGGAAAAATATAAAAACAAATTAACTAAAAACCTTTCTTCTGGCAACAAGCAGAAGCTGAATATAGCTAGGGCATTATTAAAATCTCCAAAAATACTTTTGTTGGATGAACCAACAAATGCCATAGATGTAGAATCCTCAAGATTTATAAGACGTTATATACTGAACGAAAACATCAAAAATGGAACCACAATAGTGATAACATCCCATTATTTATGGGAAGTTGAACAATTAGCTACAAGTGTGGGGATAATCATAGATGGAAAAATTGTTATCAAAGACAATATAGAAAATATTTATAAAAGGTTCGATTCTATAATTAATATTTATGAACTCACTTTTGAAGAAAAAGACCATGAAAAAATATTAAACTATTTAAAAGATCTCTCTGATGTTTTGGCAATAAAACCCGTAACCAAAGAAAAATTAATAATTGATTCAAAAGATAGTACCTTTACAATGAATAATTTCAAAGTGTCGATAAGAAAATTACGTCCAACTTTGGAAGACATATATTCTTATATAATATCCACCCCAAATCAATGATAGAAATAAAATACTTAAGGTGATAAATTTGCTTTTAAGACTTGAAAATGTGTCTCATAATTTTGGTGAATTTTACCTCTTTTACGATGTCGACTTGGTTATAAATCAAAACGATAGGATCGCTTTAATAGGTAAAAATGGTGCAGGAAAAACTACTTTATTGAATATTATTTCAGGAAATATTGAGCCTATCGAAGGACGGGTGCTCAAGAGAAATGATTTAAATATATCTCTTTTAAAGCAATATAGATTAGATTTAAATAAAACAGATCCTACTTTGTATGACTTTATAAAAGAAAGTGTCTCAAAAAATACACCTGAACACATAGTCGATAAGACTGTCAGAAGTTTGCTAGTGGGTCTTGGTTTCGAAGAAAGCCAATGGAACAGAAATGTTTCTGGTTTAAGTGGCGGTGAACTAACTAGATTGTCCCTCGGAAAAACCCTTTCTGAAAAAAGCGATTTATTACTTCTTGATGAACCTACTAATCACTTGGATCTCTTCTCTATCGATTGGTTAATCAACTATCTCAAAAATTACAAAGGTGCGATGGTTATAGTATCCCACGACAGGACATTTTTAAAAGAGTTGTGTAACAAATATTGGGAAATAAACAATTCTAAGATTTGGGAATTCAAAGGGACTTACAAAGAATACATTCAATCACGTGAAATTTATATAAATTCAGTAAATTCAAGAAAACAGAACTTGCAAAAAGAAATCGAAAGACTCGAAAAAATGATAGAGCGTTACCGAAGTTGGGCTACAGAAAAAATGGTTAGACAAGCCGTAATCCGCGAGAGAAAATTGGAAGAGTTGAAAAATGAACTCGAAGAGATTCAAAATATTGAAGAAGAAAAAGGTATAGACGTAAAGATCCCCCAACCCACAAAAACTGGTTACAAGGTAGTAGAGGTTAAAGACCTATCTTTTTCATACAACAAAGAACAAAAATTACTAGAAAACATCTCTTTTGAACTCTACGAAGGAGAGAAATTAGCCATCTTAGGAAAAAATGGGTGCGGAAAGAGCACTTTACTAAAATTATTGATAGGCGAATTAGAAAATCATGAAGGGAGCATTGAGTGGGGATACAATATCAAAATCGGATATTTAGATCAAGTTATATCTAATCTTTCTCAAGAATATGACGTGTTGAATGAAACGTGGGAATTGGTAAAGGATTGGAAAGATTTCGAAGTAAGAAAGTATCTTGGGAGATTTGGATTCTATTCTAGCGAAGTGTTCAAAAAAGTAAGCGAACTCTCTGGTGGAGAACTCACCAGATTGGCATTAGCTAAAATTTTACTTGAGAAACCAAACGTTTTGATATTGGATGAACCCACCAACCATTTGGATATCCTAACGATTGAAAGTTTGGAGCAAGCACTTAAGGAGTACACGGGAGCCATAATCTTTGTCTCACATGACCAATCTTTTATCGAGAATATCTCCAACAAATTCCTTTTGATAGATAACGGTGAATCCAAAATATCTGAAAATATTGAACCTCTTTTAGAAGAAATAAAAAATAACTCTTTTAAAATAAAAAAAGAAAAAAAAGTAAATGAAGAATACGAACAAAATAAAAAAATAAAAAACAGAATAAAAACTTTGAACAAAGAAATTTCAAGAATCAGAGTTGAATCGGAATTGCTATTTGAAAAGTTAGATTCAGTTGAAGCTAAACTTTTTGAGTATGGAGACGATTATAATAAGGTGTTAGAATTAATTGAAGAAAAAAACAAATTAGAAAAGGAACTTACAAAACTACAAAAACTGGAAAGTAAATATGTAGAAGAATTAAATCAACATACTAAAATCTCAAACAATAATTACGGAGGATAATTATGAAAGGCATATATTCTGATCAAACTAGCTGTTATCTTTATCCCGAGGAGCCAAGCATAGATGACAAGGTAACGATTAAACTGAGAATTCCAAAATACTTAGGTAAAAGTATCGGAAGTGTTATTTTTACTCCTCAAAAAAACTTAAAAAATTATCAACATAAACCAATGCAACTCTCAAAAGAAACTACTTATTTTTATTTTTTTGAAAGTACTTTCAAAATGCCAGACAGAATTGTTAGGTACCATTTCGAAATAGATTTAATAGAAAAGGGCAAAAAAATGTTCTATGACGCTATGGGGATTGTAGAAAATCGCACTATTCATGACTTTGTACTCGTTGCAGATTTTAAAACTCCAAAATGGTCCCATGGTTCAATATATTATCAAATATTTGTTGATCGATTTAAAAACGGAGATGAAACAAACGATCCAGTATCTCACGAGTATCAATACGATGGTCAAGAAGTTTTGAAAAAAGATTGGAACTCACTGCCAGATCCTAAAAATGGTCATAGAGAGTTTTATGGCGGAGATTTACAAGGAGTTTTAGAAAAGATTGACTACTTAAAAGATTTAGGAGTGGAAACGATTTACCTAAACCCTATCTTTGTTTCTCCAAGTCCGCACAAATATGATACTCAAGATTACGAACATGTAGACCCTCATTTTGGGGTTATAGAGGAAGATTCTGAAGATCTTAACGAAAAATACAAAGTCAGAACTACCTCTATAAAGAACCTCGAAAAAAGCGATGAAATTCTAAAAAGTCTTATTCAAAAAGCCCATGAAAAAGGTATAAAAGTTATTTTAGATGGCGTTTTCAACCATTGTGGCTCTTTTCATAAGTGGGTAGACGAAATGGATTTGTATGGTGAAGGTAGTCTACATAGGGATGATTCTCCCTACAAAAGTTATTTTTATTGGGACGGTACCCAAAAGAGCTATGAGGGATGGTGGGGTTTTCACACCCTACCAAAATTGAATTATGGAAATATTAGTTTATGGAAATACATAGCTGATATTGGGAAAAAATGGGTAAGTGAACCTTTCAATGCGGATGGATGGAGACTCGATGTTGCGGATGATTTAGGTAAATCTTTTGAAATGAACACAGCTTTTTGGAGATTCTTCTACAAAGTTGTAAAAAAGTCAAATCCAGAATCGATAATATTTGCAGAAATTTATAAATCACCTCTTGCTTGGTTAGAAAGACAATGCTGGGACTCTATAATGAATTATATAACCTGTATGGATCCGGTTAGTTATTTTCTTACAGGCATGGAAAAACACAACGAGCATTATAAACCTGAGCTCTTAAAAAATGCTGAGTATTTCGTTAACTCAGTGAGATGGGCTTTATCTCAATTACCCATGAATAGTAAATTTATTGCTTTAAACCAACTAAGCAACCATGATCATTCTAGATGGATGACAAGAACCACACAAAAAGTTGGGAGATTGGGACCAAAAACTCATGAAGAAGCTTCCCTTGGAAAGGATTTAGATGTTTTCAAAATAGGGTTAGTCACAATGTTTACTCTTCCAGGATCACCCGGATTATTCTACGGTGATGAAATAGGTTTAGAAGGTTGGACAGACCCAGATAATAGAAGACCTTACCCTTGGGGAAAAGAAAGTGAAGAAAATAAAATGTTGTTTAATTTCACAAAAGAATTAATTAAAATGTACAAAGAACATCTTGCATTGAGAAAGGGGTCTTTTGATTTTCTTGATTGGAATGGAGGATACGTATCTTACGCTTCATGGAATGAAAGTGAAAATATAATCACCGTTATAAATAGAGAAGAAAAAGAGATCGATGTTGAACTGCCATTATGGCTACTCGATAAAAAAGAAGGGAAAATAGATCTTTTATTCGCTACAAAAGATTTCAATTTAGAAGATAATTCTTATAACGACGGCAAAAAATCTCTAAAAATCCCAGAGAAAATTGCCCTTGTATTTAAAATTAATTGATTCCCCTTGCTTGGATATATGGCTTTTTTTAATGTTCTGTAATCTCACCCTTTAAAATATTAATTCCGTGTGGGATAAGATCTTTAACAGCTTCAAAACATTCTTTAACCGCTTTAGTGCTACCTGGAAAATTGATAATTAAAGTGAATTTTCTAATTCCACAAACTCCTCTAGAAAGATATGCCATTGGGGTATTCTCCCCCGTGGCATATCTGATTTTTTCTGGAATTCCTGGAACCTCTTTTTCGATAATGTTTTTCGTAGCCTCCGGAGTAACGTCTCTTGGAGCTAAACCCGTTCCCCCTGTTGTGAGTATTAAGTCTGCAATATTATTGTCGGCTACTTCTTTTAATTTTTGTTCTATTTCTTCTTTTTCATCGGGAATTATTAGGTAAAAACTTTTAATCCAACCTTCTTCTTCAATCATCTTAATTAGTAATTCACCACTTTTGTCTTGTCTTAAACCCTTTGATCCTTTATCACTTATTGTTATTATTGCAACTTTAATCATTACTGTACCCCCTACTCTGATACAATCGTTAATTTATCACCTGGAACCACGATACCACCTTCTAAAACTTTGGCGAAAATCCCCTCTGTCAGCATTATATTGTCAGGATTGAATTCTCCAGCTTTTCCTATTTCAGTAATTTCGAGTAATACACTCTCACCTACTCTAAATTTGGTTCCCACAGGATATTTATATAACTCTATCCCTTCTATGGTTATATTCTGTGCGAAGTTGCAATATCCATCTTTTAATTTTAAATTCCTTTCTTTTACTATTTTTTCAAGGCTTTCTATGCCCAACAAACTGACTTGTCTATGACTTTTTCCTGCATGATAGTCACCCTCTACACCAAAGTTAGTTATAATGTTTATCTTATCTTGGATTTTTTTGAGCATTCCTCTTTTTTCACATTTACAAACTTTGACTACTTTACCTTCTCTAATCATCGTTTTCTCTAACATAAGTCCCACTTTTACCTCCCGTCTTTTTCATTAATTTTATATTTTTAATCACCATATCTTTATCTACAGCCTTACACATATCGTATACCGTCAAAGCTGCTATTGAAACACCTGTAAATGCTTCCATTTCAACCCCCGTTTTACCTGTTGTTCTCACCGTTGCGTAGATACCTAAAGTTGTAGCATTTTCAAATTCAAATTTTATATCTATGCCGGTTATCAGCAAAGGGTGACACATTGGGATTAACTCAGATGTTTTCTTAACACCCATAATTCCAGCCACTCTTGCGGTTTCTAAAACAGCTCCTTTTTCTATCTGACCGTTCTTTATCTTTTCAAGGGTTGATTCTTTTAGCTTTATTTGCCCATAGGCTATAGCTTCTCTTTTGGTTTCATCTTTATCTGTAACGTCAACCATCTTTGCTCTACCTTTTTCGTCTATATGAGTAAATTCTTTCATACCTATCCTCCAATTTGAGACATATTTTTCTTCGGGAAAAAATCATTTTTGTAAAAGTTGTGACTAATGGGTTTAAGAAGAAGAGCTTTTTCAAACTTTTCTCTCACACCTTCTGAAGAGATCTTTCCATCTTCATCGCGCATATTTACTTCAACATCGCTGGCAAGACAAGGCCTCAAAAATCCATCAGCAGTTAATCTCATTCGATTACATGTTGAGCAAAAGTTATGACTAATAGCGGTAATAAATCCTACAGTTCCCTTTGCCCCAGGGACTTTGAAATCCTTTGAGGGGCCATTATTTTGTATATTTACAGGGACCATACCCATCTTATCGATAATTATTTCCTTGAATTCGTTTAGAGAAACATAATAATTACCAGAAAGAAGGCTTGTTTCACCCATAGGCATATACTCAATAAATCTCACATGTAGGTCCTTATCTATTGTGAGATTAACGAAATTTTCCAATTCATTATCGTTGATACCCTTCATCACAACGGTATTAATCTTTACTGGATTTAAGCCAACTTCAAGTGCTGCTTTAATCCCTTCAATTGCTTGAGAAAATTCGCCCCTTCGAGTAATCGTTTTATAGGTATCGGGATTTAAAGAATCAAGACTAATGTTAACCCTAGACAAACCTGCCCTTTTTAAAGCAAATGCATATTTTGGTAGAAGAACGCCATTAGTTGTCATAGTAATATCTTCAAGTTCAGGAATTTTCCTCAATTCTTTGATTAAATTTACTACGCCTTGTCGAACAAGAGGTTCACCACCTGTGATACGAACTTTCTTTATACCAAGTTCAGTACCTACTTCAACGATTTTGATTATTTCTTCATATCGTAGAATACTGCTATGGGTCTTGAAAGTCACACCTTGAGATGGCATACAATAAATACAACGTAGATTACATCTATCTGTTATCGATACTCTAAGATAATCGATACTTCTTCCGTATTTATCAATCATTATAATTGAACTCTCCTTTTATGACATTATTTCACCTGTATTATCTGTTCTATAACCCCCCAATGCAATTACTTGGCTCTTAAACTTTTCAGAATTAATAACCTCAAGAATTTTTCCCATCCTGGTATCTTGTAGAAAGTCAGTTGGAATTATAAAATCATATCTTTCTTCTAAAAGAGGTATAAAATCCAAATCCATCGCATCGGCAGCTGCCTTTATCCCTAATCCTACATCTGCAGATTTATTTGCAACGGCTGCTGCAACAGCAGTGTGGGTGAATTCTTCTCTCTCGTATCCCCTAATTGATTTTGAAGGTATCCCCTTTTTGTTCAACCAATAGTCTAGTAATACACGGGTACCTGAACCTTTCTGTCTATTGATAAAGTTAATATCTGGACGGATTAAATCCTCTATCTTTCCTAATCCTAAAGGGTTGTCTTTTGGTACAATTAAACCCTGTTGTCTCCAAATTAAATTAACCATAGTTACTTTTTTATCACCTAAAATCTCTTTAACGTAAGTTTTATTGTACGTTCCACTTTGTGGATCCAAAAGGTGGGCTCCAGCCAAATGACACTCGCCTCTTTTAAGCGACATCAATCCTCCCATACTCCCCACAGATTGAATGTTAAAGTCAAATCCAAGTTTTTGAGATTTTATTTCATTAACCAATATGTCTAATGAATAATCATGACTCCCAATGAATAACACGTTTTTTGAAATGGAGGAGATGGGGTTCAAAATATATATTTTCACCTTTTCGTTGATACCTATTCCTTCGGATTTTTCTGGGACAGGCATAATACCATCTGCATTCACCAGTGACTCCATGGCAGCCGAACCCCTTTTTCTTGGAACCGCTACGTATTCTCCATCAATAAAAGCTAAATTAACCCTTAAAAATTCTTCCAAGCCAACTTGTGAAGGAACTTTTCTACGAACAACCGCATTTATATATGGTGTTTCTGGAACGTCCAAACTTAACATCTGATACACAAGGGTTCGTACAAAAATATAATAATTCAGCAAAGCAGATAGAGGATAACCAGGTATACCAATTACCGGCTTTTCTTTTATAACACCAAGAATGACTGGTTTACCAGGCATTATGTTAATTCCATGTACAACAACTCTTCCTACTTCATTTAAAATTTTCTCGGTATAATCTTCCCTACCGGCAGAAGAACCCGCTATAATGATCAAAATATCGTTTTTTTCGATCTCATCCAGCACTTTTTTCTTGAGATCTTCATATTTGTCGGGAAGGATCTCGGTAATTGAAACTTTTGCTCCCCATTGTTCGCCATAAATTTTCATCATAGTCGAATTGAAATCCACAAGTTGACCTTTTTCTGGATCCTGATCGGGAGGAATAATCTCATCACCCGTTGGAATGATTCCTATCAAAGGCTTTTTTTTAACGTTGATTTCTTTCACACCTGCTTCTAATAAAGATCCTACATCATAAGGCCTTATCATATGATTTACTGGGAACATTAATTGCCCTTTCATTACACTTTCTCCAATAGCTCTAATATTTTGCCATGGTGTAGCACTTTTTTCTATAATGTAAAAATCACCTTCATCATTTATTTCTTCTATCTTTATAACCGCATTAAATCCTTCTGGTATCGGATCTCCAGTATCAACTATAACCGCATCTAAACCTTTTTTCAACATCAATGGATTTGTTTTACTGGCTCCATATGTATTTGAAGCTTTAACCGCTATACCATCCATTGCGGATGCATAATAGTGTGGCCCAAACCTTTTTGCATAGATAGCTTCTGCTGTGACTCTACCGTTAGAATTCTCAACTTTAATATTCTCTGTTTCAACAAAATAATCTTTGAAAATCTTAAAATATTCTTCTTTAGCTTTTTCTAAAGAGACTTTTTCTAAATATATTTTACTCATTTATTCACCTTCTTGAATTCAATTTACCACCTTGAAAAGCTCTTATATAGCGCCCCTTCGCCCCGCTCCCCACCCAAAAGGATAAAGGAATTTTAACCCACTTGACCCGAAGCCCACTCATTTAATACAAGTAGACATCTACAGTTTCCTCTTTATTGAGTCCTTCTTTGTTAGCATCTATTTTTATATAACCGTCGGCATAAACAAATGTAGATATCATTGCTGATTCACCGACTAATGGATCCGCAATGTAATTTTTTTCAGCATTTTCAATCAATCGAACTGGAATGTACTCTTCTCTTCCTTTATCTGAATCCAAATTTCTACTTAACTTTGCTTTAATATTGCATTTTATGTTTTTTTCTTTTATGCCCATTATCTTCTCAACCAACGGTTTAACAATCACTTGGGTAATGATAAAGGATGATGAAGGGTGGCCAGGTAAGCCTAAAATAGGTTTACCTTCAACTACCGCAAAAATCGTAGGTTTACCTGGCTTTATCGTGATTCCTTGAGACAATACCCCAGGTTTCCCCAAAGAATTCAAAACTTCCACCGTCATGTCTTTAACTCCTACAGAACTACCTCCAGAGATCAGGATCAAGTCGCAATCTAAATTGTTTTTTATACTCTCCCTCAGAAAATCAAATTTATCTGGAACTATCCCAACGTATCTAATTTCTGCACCTACTTCTTCTAATGTTGTTCCTATTGTGTAACTATTTATATCCCTGATTTCACCTGCTCCAAGTGCATTTTCAGGGGAGACTAACTCGTCTCCTGTTGCAATTACAGCTACTTTTGGCTTTTTATAAACTTCAACATCAGTTATTCCAAGGCCTGCTAGAGCTCCCACATCCTGTGGCCTGATCTTATGGTATTTATTTAAAATTACCTTCCCTTTAGGAATATCTTCACCCTTATAAATTACGTTTTCACCAACTCCAACAGAACGATTGATTTCAATCATTTTTTCGCCAACGTAATCAACGTATTCTATCATAACGACTGCATTTGATCCTTCTGGCAACATTCCACCCGTCGGAATTTTTACAGCTTCACCAGCTTCTACCATTATCTTTGTTTCTTGCCCCATGAACACTTCACCTTTAACGTTCAAATAGATAGGCATACTTTCCGAGGCACCAAAAGTATCCTCCGCTTTCACAGCGAAACCATCAACAGTTGATCGGCTAAAAGGTGGAAGATCGATGGGAGAAAATAAATCCTGGGCTAAAATTCTCCCATTGGACTCTTTAAAGTTCATCGTTTCTGATGGCAATAAACCAATATTTATATTTTTATCTACAATTTCCCAAAACATTTCTGGGGTATTTAAATCCAAGAATTCAGACATACTTAGCCTCCGTCTTTATTTGAATAAACCAAGCTGGCAGTACCGAACTTTGATGTTTTGATCATCCAACAATTTCCCAAATTTAGGTAATTTGATATTCAATGCCTTACAGATAGCGTGTGCATTAAAACAACTCACTTGTTCAAAATTAATCTTGAATTTCATACTGTTTCCGTCTTTGATTAATTCTTCAAGGTTTTCTTTATCGATTATAATATCGGCTTTACTTTTGGCTTTGGTCGCTGATTCTTTTTCTTGTGTATCATCAGAATCAATGTAAAAAACCAAAGTTGGTCTAATAAAATCTAGGATACTGTTCCCTTCAACGATCAAATATTCAATATCCTCATCTAAGAGTTTGCGTGCCCTTCTATAACCTTCCAACAATCCCTGATAATTTGTTTTTAGTAAGATTACATTTTGGGCTCCATATTCTTTAAAAAGCGCAGTATCTTTACCTTTCTCATTGATAATTGAAGGATCAGCTGTAACTTCTATTTCCTTATTAGTTTTATGGAGAGATGTTTTTATCACCCCAACGTGACAGTTTAAATTCTTTATCATTCGTGAAATTAAAGTAGATTTACCTACATTACTCGTTTTTCCACTAACAACGATTGTAACCAAAAAAGTCCCTCCTATCTTAGTAAACATGCACCGCAGAGGCTTTGAATGTAACAAAAACCTTTTTGTTTTCTACTAAATTCAACTCTTTCAACGATTGCCTTGTTATGTACACCACCAAAGGAATACCGATATCCACGGTAATATGAACTATAGATAATTGTTCATAAATCCGCTTTATCACTCCAGGGAAAACATTCCTAGCGCTTGAATCAAAAGGATTTATAGATAACAATATATCTTCAGGTCTGATAGAGATATTAACATTCCCTTTCTTTTCACTGGCCACACTTATTTTCAATCCATTCACTGAAACATAGGTACCAGAATCATCTTTTACTATTTCTCCTCTAAAAATATTTCTAACCCCAGTGAATTGAGCAACAAAATCAGAATTCGGTTTGTTGAACACCTCGTTTGAATTTCCATCTTGAATGATCTTCCCATCTTTCATTATAGCGATTTTATCCGCTAAAGAAAATGCTTCATTAAAATCATGTGTTACATGAATTGTAGTAGTCTTGAGCTGTTTGTGTAATTTTTTCAAATCTTCTATAAATTTTTCTTTTGTTTGAGGATCTAATGCACTTAAAGGTTCATCTAACAGCAAAATTTGTGGAGAAGTAATTAAAGCTCTAGCGAGAGCTACTCTCTGCTTCTCTCCTCCACTTAGATTCTTCGTTTTCCTTGTGAGTAAATGTTCTATGTGAAAAAGCTCTACTATGTTGTTTAACAGATATCTTACTTCATCTTTCTTAACTCTCTTCGATTTTAATCCAAAAATAATATTCTCTTCTACATTTAAATGTGGAAAAAGCATATAATCCTGATAAACCATCCCAACATTTCTTTCTTCAGGAGGTAAATTTGTGATTCTTTTCTCATTTATAAACACATCCCCAGAGTCGGGTTTTATTAAACCTGCTATAATCTCAAGAATCACTGTTTTACCTACACCTGTTGGCCCCAAAATTACAAAATACTCATTATCTTCAATATTCAAATTGATATCTTCTAAAGAAAACTTTTTAAATCTCTTAGATATATTCACGATTTTAATCAAGCTCGTTTTCCTTCTCTCTACCTTCTATTGAATTCTTTCTGTTTATGAGTGTTAAAAAGATAAACACAATGAGACTTGTTATCACCATAATGGCTGCAACGGGGCTTGAATACTTCAATCCAAAGGAAGTAAACCTCTCGTAGATAAGTACCGACGCCGTCATTGGATGATAAGCTAATATAATAACCGCACCAAATTCAGATAATCCTCTTGCCCACATCATAAGTGAACCAGAGATTAAATGGTTAAAATTCAAAGGTAGCGATACTCTGAAGAAAGTTCTCGCAGGGGATGAGCCCAAACTTCTAGCAACCTTTTCAAGTTTAACATCAATAGATCTGAACCCTTCTTTAACTTCATTCACCAAAAAAGGCATACTGACAAACATCATTGCAACAACTATTCCTGCAAATTCGCCAACGAACTCTATTCCAAATATCGAGAAGAATCTTCCCAGAAAAAATCTATGGCCAAAAACTGTCAAAAGCGCTATTCCAGCCGCTGTATGTGGTATTATAACAGGGATATCTATCAAACTTTCAACAAAAGACTTACCAAAAAAATCTTTACGAGCAAGCAAGTAAGCCAAAGGCACCCCTAACAATATGGAAATTAAAGTTGCAACTAACGATGCACTGAAAGTAAGCAATATGGAACTGTATACTTCTTCTTCCTTTACAGTGTCGATAAGAACTTTCGGCTCAACTCCAAAAATAAGCTTAGCCACAGGGGCCGCTATGAAAAACAACAATAGTATCCCCAAAAAACTAAGTATTAATTCGAACCATGCTTTTTTAATCATTCGCTCCACCTTTTAAGAAATCTTGAAGCTCCTGGGGAGCTTTTTCTATGTTTACACCTTCTGGGGGATTAATTGACGGTTGCCCGTTTTCTTCCATGATGGCTCGTCCTTCTGGACCAATGACGAATTTGATGAAGGCAATTGCTCCCTGTAGATTTGGAGCGTTATTGGGAATGGTTAGAGCATATACCATAGGTTGCCCTATTTGGGTTATCATTTCACCAGGCTCTTTGCCCGTTACATCAAAAGAAGCAGTTGCATAAAAATCGGCATACTTCGTACTTTTCAAATTAATTTGTTCTGGTAATTCCACGTAGGGCATTCGATGTTGCAACGCCACAGATTTGTAGATGAAAATATAATCCAGTTCTCCTGCCTCTAATAGTGCGATTAAATCTGTTTCTTTTGGTCTAACGTTTTTTGGTGGACAGTTATCAGCGAGTTTTTTATATAGATTATCCACTTTATAATATTTTTCTGCCAATTTCCAAACAATCTGGCTTCTGTATCCACAAGGATCGGCATTTGGATCCGAATGACCGTACTCAACATCTGGGCGCAAAAGAATCTCATACCAATTGTCAGAATTAATCTCATCTTTGTAGCGAGAATCTTCTGTGTACATTATCACCATCTCGTTGTTGGCAAAATTTATGTACCATTCTGTGTACTCTGGGATCATCAGATTTTCGATGACCGTATAATCCGCAGAACCTATAACGTCCGCTTCTCTTCCAAGATCGGTAACCTTTCTAACAGCTTCTCTACTTCCCGCTGCTTCCCTAATAACATCTGTTCCAGGATACTGACTTTCAAAGGCTTTTTCAATTTGTGCAAATGGAACGCTTAAAGATCCCGCATGGAAAACTACAATCTCTCCAGTTATATCTTCAGCCATCATCAACGTCCCAAATAAAAAAACAAATAACATAAATGTGTACTTATAAATGCTCTTCATTATTTCCTCTCCCCTTATCTAAATTTTTTTATCTAAGTTTATAAACTCTAAAACTTACTTTAGCAACCCTTTACTGTTACATCAACCTAGAAGATTGAGGAAAGGAGAGCAGCTTAAAAAAATTAATGACATTACAAAATAAAAAAACCGGCGTGTGAAGACACCGGTTCATAATGTGTCTCCTTTCCTAATGCGGGAGGCATAGAAGTTTCCTTCTATACCCTATCGTCTAAGTCACCATAGAATGAATTCCGTAGGTAACCTAGATCGAAGACATTATAAAATGTATATGAAAAAAATTGTTTTCAAAAGAACTTAAATTTTAAAGTTATATATTCACAACTTCTCTCGTAGGAGCCTTAAACATCGAATAACTTAACGCACCTTTTATTGCTTCATTCAATAGATGGCTTATATCCCATTGATTTTTCATCGCTGCCAAATAAACTCCAGGATTTAGGACTCCTCCAACAAAGATAAAACCAACAAGTTTGCCATCTCTTACCAGAATTTTGTGGTAACTTCTACCTTCTTTTTCCTTATAAACATCGTAAGCATCTTCTTTACTAATACCTCCGGTGAAAACAACTTCTCCAAATAAATTTACTATGTTTCTAGATACTTCTTTGGGATATTTCCAAGAATACCCCGCCATATTGGTGGCAGCTATCCTTGCTTGTTCCATCGCAACAGGCCACAAGGCATGCATTTCATACTCATCTGAAATTAAGTCTATGGATTCAGTCACATCCCCTGCTGCATAAACATCCTTAACAGATGTTTCCATATATTCGTTTACCAAGATGCCAGTGTGACATTTGATAGGTGTTTTTTCGAGAAAATCTATACTTGGTCTGACTCCTTTTCCCACAACAACACAACTGCCTTGAATTACTTTGCCTGATGCAAGAAAGATGTTTGCGTGATCTCCTTCTTCTTGAACCTTAGTTATACTTTCACCCGTGATTAACTCCATTCCGCTTTCTATAGCTCTTTCAGCAATAATATCCGAACCTTCTTCATCAACGATCTGAGATAACATTCTACGCGATCTTATAACAAAAGTAGCAGGTATATTTAGTTCCGCTAGGGCATCAGCAATCTCAGAATTAACTAATCCTGCACCAGAAAGTATTACTCTTTTAACGTCACTTTTTTTCAACTTATCTTTCAATTTATCCATATCTGAAAGGTTTCGCACTGTTAGAACTAGCGGGGATCCTTCTAATTCCATATCTGGAACATACGGTTCTGCTCCAGTTGCTATCAACAATTTATCGAAGGAAAATGTTTGGTTTTGTACAGTTTCTACCTTTTTTCTTTCAACATCAATGTTGACAACCCTTTGCCCTAGTAGAAGTTTAGCCTTAGATGGATGGGGAAGAAACAGATAATCTCTTTTCTTTAATTTATTCGATAATAAATAAGGTAAAGACATTTTACTGTAGGGGAATACTTCTTCAGCGGATAATATAGTAATTTCCCCTCGAGGATCCAGAGATTCTAATGTTCGAGCAGCATTTAAGCCAGCTGCACTAGCTCCAACAATAACGTATCTCATTTTGAAATCTGGACCTCCAATTCTTTAAGTTTTTCTTCTGTGGGAACACTGTCTTTATCCCATCCTCTTAACTGATAGTATTCATCCAACATCTTTCCAAGATCCTCTACATGGCCTTTTGAAGGACCCGTTTTGATTGGTTCATTTAATATTCTTGGAGGTAAGGTATCATCCTGTCTTGTAAAACCAGCTTTAAGATTGAAAAGCTTTTCAATATTCCAAATTCTTTCTCCAATTTTCATGAACTCTTGGGCATCTATTGAAAAACCTGTTGCAGTTGACACCATCTCGGCTAACTCATTAGCACTGAGACCAAAAGTCGTGAATAAACATATTCCAGAAGAATCAAGTGCACCGGTTAAATCTTGTAAGGTTTTAATTATAGCCGCTTTGCCTTCATAAGCGTACTGATCAGCATCTCCCAATACCTCTACGGCTGTTCCATATCCTCTGACGTGGCAAGCACCACGATTGCTAGTTGCATATTCTAAACCCATACCTTTGATAGCCCTTGGATCGTAAGCTGGGAACTCCTGTTTCTTTGCCGACATGGAAAGTTCCGGATGACCATAATGCTCTGCTAAGCGATAGGAACCTTGAGCTAATAATTTCCCAAAATTTCCTTCTTGCTTGCATGCCAATTCCACGGCTTTTAACATAGCTTCTGCTGAACCAAATCTAAGTTCAAAAGGGGCATCTTTCTTGGGCATATATCCTTTTTCGTACAATTCCATGGCACAGGCGACAGTTGAACCCATAGCGATAGTATCGATTCCATATTTATCACAAAGATGATTTGCACTTATCACTGCATCAAGGTCTGAAACACCACACATTGCACCAAACGACCAAACTGATTCGTATTCTGGACCTCCTCCAATAGTTCCTTTATACGGTCCACTTTTTACTACCGTTACCCTACCACAAGCTATTGGACACTCGGCACATCCTTCATTTCTAATTAAATTTTTCTCCCTTAGAGTTTCTCCACTAATTTTATTTGCCTCTGGGAAATAAGCATCTTGGGCATTACGAGTGGGGAACCCACCAACACCATTGATAACATTCACCAACATTGCGGTACCTAACATAGCAGCCCCTTGACCTGCAAAGGCATCTTTGCTTAAAATATCTCTAGCCTTATAAACTGCTTTCATAAAAGCTTCAGGATCAGCCACTGGAGTATCTTCATTCCCTCTAACGGCTATACCTTTTAGATTCTTACTTCCAACTGCGGCGCCAACACCGGTTCTTCCAGAAGCCCTATGACCATTGAACATTACGCTAGAGATAGGAGATAATTTCTCACCAGCCGGTCCAATCGTCATGGTTTCAGCCAAGGGATGTGTTTGCTCTCTTATCAATTCGTCACTTTCGTCAGCCAATTTCCCCCATATTTCCTTTGCGGATCTGAATTCTACTTTACCTTTGTTAATCCATATATATACAGGTTCGGCTGATTTTCCTTCAACAACGATCATATCGTATCCTGTGTGTTTCAAAGCGGGGCCAAAATGTCCACCTGCATTAGAGCACGCAATAGCTCCATTCAAAGGGCCTTTTGTGATTACCATAGTTCTTCCAGAAGAAGGAGCTAATGTTCCATCTAAAGGACCAGTGGCAAAAATGACCTTGTTTTCTTCAGAGAGAGGATCTACTTTCGGATCGATTTCTTCCAACAACAAACGAGTCCCATACCCTCTGCCCCCTAAATATTTCTGAGCCCACTCTTCATTCAATGGTTCACTTTTTACTTCTTTGGTTGTTAAGTTAACTCTCAATAATTTACCTTTGAATCCACCTTTTATCATTTTAAGCTCCCCCCTTTACTAAATCTTTTGCGATTTCTTTAAGGCGGGTGGCAGTTTCCCTTACTTTCACATTTGTGATATCTTCTACTTCTTCGTAAGACAAAGCTCCTGGATAGCACACTTTAATACACGCTGGATCCCCACCACAGTTATCACATTTTATTACCTCTTTCCCTGTGTGATCCAATTTTATGGAACCCCACGGGCATGCTACGATGCACTGTTTACATCCGATACATTTTTCCTTGTTAAGTTCTACCACCCCTGTTTCAGGGTTCTTAGTCAGAGCGGAAGTAGGGCATACTTCTTCACAATATGCTCTCTCACACTGCAGACAAACACTTGGGACGAAGGTTAAATCTTCCCAAAACTCGTTCACTTTGATTCGAGAGTCAAGGGGGTTAAACTTTCCCGTATGCTCAAAAGAACAAGCATACTCACATGCCCTACATCCCGTGCATTTTGCCTGATCCAACATCAATACTTTCATGCACACTCCTCCTTTCAATATTTTAAAATGTTAACTGAACTACAGTTAACTAAAAAAAAAGAAAACTTTGTTACATTCAAACTCCTATTTTTGAAAAATTTATATTGTTGTTATTTTAACTCTTATGTAAAAAAAAGTCAATTTGATTTATTGGCAATTAGAAGCGTTTAGGGACGATTATTTTCAATTAGAAGGCAAATTCTTGCAAATAAGCGCTTTTCTTAATCTTATCTTGAAAAACAAGGATTAATAGAGGAATGAAAGTTCTTATTTTTCATTGAAGGTTAATTATTTCAAGGGAATAATCTTTTAAATCTATGAGTAGTAACTTGTTGTCGAGGGTATCTTTTCTTCCAATTATTACTTTAATTGTTTCTATTACTTGAAGGGATGCCATAATCGATACTACAGGTGAGATAACAGAGACCTTTTCTTGTGTTGTATCAATTTCTCCGAATATATCTTTTAAAGACGAAGTTTTACCTGGGATTATGGTTGTCAATTGACCATACCATTGATTAACGCCTGCATGAATATAAGGTACGTTGGATTCCCAAGCAAGTTGTTCAAGAATATATCTCGTTTCGAAATTATCAAGAGCGTCTAATATGACGTTCACATCTTTGGGTATTTTACTCTCTTTTGAAATTTTTTCTACCTTTGTTTCTATTTTCGTAGGCAAGTTAAAAGATTCAAGAATTTTTTTAGCTTGATCAACTTTGTATTCACCAATGCTATCCACGCCATATAAAACTTGACGGTTTAGGTTAGAAGGTTCAACCTTATCATAATCCACCAAATATATTTTTTTTACACCAACCCTTTGTAACTCCAAAGCCTGATGAGTTCCAAGACCTCCAGCACCACCAATATAAACAACAGCTTGTTTTAACTTTAAAGACTCCTCTTTTGAGAACAACCCTTTTTGTCTTTCCAAGTAATCCATATCATCCTCCTCCAGAAGGGGGAAAAATTGTTATTTCATCTTTATTTTCTACCAACGTATCCAATCCTTGTAAATGGCGAATATTTCTTCCATTTAATAATACTATTGTACCGCTTTTAAGTTCCCCGTTTTCTAGTAGTTTTCTACTAAAGTAATTATCAAACTCTTGATCCAATAATTTTATTATTTCTTTAACAGATTTCGATCCTGATAATTGGTAATCGACTTCATCCTTTTTCAAGTCAAGCTTTATTAGGGAAAAGAATTTTATTTTCAAATCTTTTCACTCCTTTCCAGATTCATTTCCAATTTTTCAATATCTTCCTTATAATTTATATTGAAAAACAGTTTTTCGGGTTCTCCAATTTCTCTTATAATGGTTTCTTTTATTATTCTAACCTTTACTTTGGGGAAAAAACTCTTCAACTTTAATTGATCATTTTTTAGTGAAGCATTGATAAAAGGCAAACATTTTTTGCTATAAACAGCGGCAAGTGGCTCAAGGTAAGAGTTGTACTCGGGCACAAGAACGTCATAATCTTTCTTCTGTAAGTTTACAAATTCAAAAAATTCACTTGTCAAAAAAGGCATATCACAGGCTGTCAAAAAGTTGTAGTCGCTATCAGAACAGGTTAAACCCGTAAGCAACCCGCCTAATGGGCCTTTATTTGGTATTATATCCTCACAAAAAAATACATCTTGCAAAAAAACATACTCTTTTACGTTGCCTATTATGTATACTTTTTCAAATGCATTTTTTAGACCTTCAACAATCTGTTCTATCAAAGGTCTTCCGTTGATTGTTTCCATTGCTTTATTAGTCCCAAATCTGCTACTCTTGCCTCCTGATAGAAGTAAAGCGTTCATCAATTAAAACCTCTCTTCTTGAAACTCTTTTTTCAACTTTTTCTAACTTAACTGGGGTTATTTTTAATTCGGGTATCTTTGCTTTTAAATCATAAACACGATTGGTAAGTTTATTGGCTGGACTTTCCGCATAGTGAAAAGGCATGAAAAGTTGGCCAGGTTGAACTCTTTGTCCAACCTTTGCATAGGTTTCAACCGTTCCTTGAGGCGAAGTTATCCTAACTCTATCTTTATCTTTGATCCCCAATTTTTTTGCATCTTCTATGTTTATTTCGACATAAGAGTCTGGTTCATGCTTGTCAATAGGATAGGATCGCCTGGTCATAGTACCTGTATGGAAATGGTATAACATCCTTCCTGTCATTAAGGTAAAATTGTACTTTTCATCGGCTTCTTTTTCTGGAGGAGCAAACTCAACTGGAAAAAACTTGCCTTTCCCACGAGAAAAACCATCCTTATGCAAATATTTTGTACCTGGATGATTAACATCAGGGCAAGGCCATTGCAAACCACCTTTTTCCAATCTTTCATAACTTATTCCGCCGTATAATTTTGATACTTGTGCGATCTCATCCATAATTTCAGAAGGAGAATTATATTTCATTTCATAACCCATTTTATTAGCCAATTTAGTTAATATCTCCCAATCTGCTTTAGCCCTTCCAGGAGAGTTGACCGCTTTTCTCACCCTTTGTATGCGTCGTTCGGTATTTGTAAACGTACCCTCTTTTTCAGCAAACGACGCCGCTGGCAAAACTACATCTGCAAATTGTGCAGTTTCAGTCAAGAATATATCCTGCACTATTAAAAAATCCAAACTTTCTAGAGCTTTTTTAACATGGTCTTGATCTGGATCAGACAAAAAAGGATTCTCACCCATTATGTAGAGAGCCTTTATCTTTTTACCAGCTTCTTCAAACATTTCTGTTAAAGTCAATCCTTCTCTATCAGTTAATTTTACACCCCAATAATTCTCAAACTTTTCTTTAATTTTGGGATCACTGACTTTTTGATAACCAGGATAAACATCAGGTAAAGCCCCTACATCACAAGCACCTTGCACGTTGTTTTGTCCCCTTAATGGATTGACTCCTGTGCTTTCAAAACCAACGTTCCCAGTTAAGAGTGCAAGATTCGTAAGAGAAAGTACGTTGTTAGTTCCGTATTTATGTTGAGTTATTCCCATTGCAAAATATATTGCTGCTTTTTCGGCTAAACCAAACATTTTTGCAGCTTCGATTATCTTATCTGCTGGCACACCTGTAATCTGGGATACTTTAGATGGTGTATAACCTTCTATTACTTTTATATAACTTTCAAATCCTTCCGTTCTTTCTTCAATGAATTTTTTATCAAGTAACCCTTCCTGGACGATAACATTCATCATTCCATTTATTAAAGCCACATCTGTTCCAGGCTTGTGATGTAATGAAATGTCAGCAATTTCAGAAAGTTCTATCTTCCGAGGATCTGCTACTATTAAATGGGTCCCGTTTTTCTTCGCCTTTTTTATCTTGCTTCCAATTACCGGATGATTCTCCATTGGATTTGAACCTATAACAAATATTACATCACTTCCCTCTATTTCTGATATAGAGTTGGTCATGGCTCCCGAACCAAATGCCATCCCTAATCCAACAACAGTGGAGGCATGACAAAGTCTGGCACAGTGATCTACAGAATTTGTACCAATTACTGCCCTCATAAATTTCTGCATAATATAGTTTTCTTCATTTGTACATTTTGCTGAGCTCAACCCACCTATTGAATCACTTCCATACTTTCCTCTTATATTCAATAGTTTTTCTGCAACATAATCCAATGCTTCTTCCCAACCAACTTTTTCGAAATGTCCATTTCTCTTTATCAAAGGGTCAGTCAATCTATCCGGGTGATTGACAAAATCATAACCAAAACGACCTTTCACACAGCTTTCTCCATGGGGGTTAGGAGAGTTTTCGTTGTAAACGGAACCAACTTGAATTATCTTATTATCCTTAGTTCTCAATTCCAATTGACAACCAACCCCGCAGTAAGGACAGGTCGTTATAGTTTTATTAAATTCGTAATAACGTCCTTTTCCTTTGGAAGGAATATAAGTAAGGGCCCCTGTTGGGCACATTTCAACACATTGTCCACAAAAGACGCATGGAGAATCTTTCCCCCCCAGATCTTCATCAAATGGAGGGCTAACTTTAGTTTCAAAACCTCTATTGACAAAATCCAATGCGTTACACATTTGAATCTCTTTACATGTTCGTACACATTTACCACAAAGTATGCATTTGTCTAGATCAAGCTGTATAAATTCATTCTGAGCTTTTATCTCAAAACGTGGGACTTTCTTTGTTCCGAAGGTAGATTCTTTAATTCCATATTCGTAAGCGAGATCTTGAAGAACACAGTTCCCATTAGCTTCACATGTCATACAATCCAATGGATGATCAGAAACTAGTAGATCTACAACGGTCTTTCTAGCTTCGATAACCCTTTTGCTATCCGTTAAAATCTTCATCCCATCAGTTACTGGAGTCACACAAGAAGCAACTAATTTATGATTGTTTTCCATTTCTACCAAACACATTCTACAAGAACCTGCATCGGATAAATGTGGACTATGACATATGGTGGGGATATAGATACCGTTTTGTTTTGCCACCTGGAGTATAGTTTGACCGGGCTCGGCTTCGTATTCATTATGATTTATAGTAACTATCAAAACATAAGACCCCTTTCATTATTAAATTTACGAAAAATTCAATATCAAAAAACAATATTCTTAGCGGTGAAAATATTTACAATAACTTCTTCATCAACTAGTTGAAGTTTATCTGTAATACTATATCTCGTAATTCCTTTTGAAGAATAAGAAATGTAAAGGTATCCGTCTTTACAATCCATACTTAAAATTGGGAGATCTAAATTTATGATTCGAATTGAATCGAAATTTGACAGATCAACGATGGTTAATTGTGAGCCTATAGAATAAAATATATATTTATCATTCAAAGTAATAATATCAGGCGAATAATCAAAACTGAAATAATCGATAATGTTAAAATTTACGTCTGTCCTAAATACCCCTTTTTCTGTTAAAAGGATAAATCCATCAGAAATTGAATGAATTTGTTCAATATGATCTTTGGAATAAAATTTAAAACTACTCTTTCCCGTTAAAAAGTTAAACTCTGTTATCTTATCTTCCTCAGCTATATACGCAAAGTTATCAATAATTTCTATATCTTGAGCCATTCCTACAAACACCTTTGTTCCATAAAAGAAAGAATATATATTCTCTTGGGCAATAACGAATACATCTTCTTGGGTTTCTTTTATACCTACAATGTTTTCAGGAAAACTTTTGGTAATTGTATTCGTAGCATCATAGAAATTAACTACATTTTCATTGAGTTCGTAAAACCCCTTCTCGCCTTTTATCAAATCCCCAATATATCTTTTCTCCCATAACTTTTCTTTTTGTTTATCTATATAAACTATCTTTCCACCCTCATCAATTAACACCCCTGATTCCAACGCAACGAAATCATCAATTGAGTCAACTGTATTAATATACTTAAGTAATTCTTTAGTATCTAATTCATAAATATACAGCCCATCTTCGTTATTCGTTAAGTATATATACCCGTCATTTATCAAAATATTTGGTCTAGAAAATTGTCCAGTAATAATTTCTTGAGTTTCTAATGATTCCAAACTTCTTTTATATACACCGTTATTCGTAGAAAAATAAAGCAAATCATCTACTAAATGTATAGAAAAAGCATCTTCATCCCATATATACAATGGTTTCACATCATGTTTTTTTGTCGTGGTCAAATCTTTTGTTTCAAATATTTGTATACCCAATAAATCGTCGTTCACCACAAAAAAATCCTTACTCAAACTAATCATTCTAGGTGAAACCAACTGATCATAATAATTAATTTCTTCAACGGTTCGATCTTCTTTGACTTCATAAATCTTCATCCCTAAACCTGGACCAATCACAAATAAATACTTTTCAAACATTTCAACTTGAGTTACCATGCCCCGTAAACGAATATGTTCTTTCAATCTTATATACACCTTATCTTTCAAATCGAAGCTTATCAAGCCATTTTCACCATCCGCAACAAATAATAATTCTCCATTCGTTGCAACGGATAAAGAATCACCAAATGTGGAGTAAGAGTTTAATAAAGTTACTTTTTGGGGATCTGAAAAATCATAAATTTTCAATCCCTCTCTGTCAACAAGATAAAGATAATCTTCATAAATTTGAGCATCGTTAACATAACTACCGGTTGTTACTGAAGCAATTATTTCTTTCTTTTCAACATCGAAAACATAAAATCCTTCGTAACCTCCTATTATTACTCCGTATTTGGCATTTACTGTTGAGATAGGAATTTTTTCTTGAACAATCGGATTAGTAACCTCTTCTACTTGAGTACTACTCACCTGAACAGACCTTTCTTTTGCAATTTGGATGTAAAATATTACAACCGAAGTCATTATCAAAATTAAAACAATTAAAAAGCCTAAAATAGTATAATTCTTAATAATTTTGCGCACGGGTTACACCCCAATATGTTATAATTTTAATATAATTATAACATAATTTTTTTCGTATATTCTTTAGCCCAGAGACAACTTTTTTTCTAAATACTTTTATGATATAATTTTTTAGAAATTTATTGAATTATAATTAGCCATTTTAGAAACAAAATTTTGATTTTAAAAAGGGGGAGTAAAAATGCCATCCGAGTTGAAAATAGTCACATTCAACATTGGTAAAGAAAAGTTTGGCCTCGATATTATGAATGTGGATGCCGTAATTGAGTATGAAGAGACCACTAAATTACCAAATGCTTCTGACTATTTCGAAGGTGTAATAAATTATCGCAATGAAGAAGTTTTACCTATCATCAACCTGAGAAGAAAATTTAAAATGTCCGACTTTGAAGACAGATCTCACGCCAAAGTAATAGTTTTAAAAATCGATCAAAGACGTGTGGGAATAATGGTTGACGATGTAAAAAACGTAAGAAGTATCGACCCTAATTTAATAAACGAAAAACCTAATATAGGTGGAATGCGCGGAGCTGATTTTATAAGTGGCATAGCACGTTTAGAAGATGGTATGTTAGTAATATTAGATATAGATAAACTGTTGACTGAGGAAGAAAAGATAGCTATAGACGAAGTTATTAATAATTAACCTGCTTTCAAAAAGCATAAAAAGTGGCGATATATTTATTACGCCACTTTTTTATGAAAAATTCATTCTTCATCTGCAGATGTTGGAATAACACAAATAAATTCTAAATCTTCATCTCCTGCGTTCTTCAATTGGTGCTCTATGCCTCCAGGGACGTAAACAAAACTTCCAGCTTCAACTGTATTGTATTTTTCTCCATCATAAACTTCTGCCTTACCTTTAACTATAAATATTTCATGTTCCCATCTATGAGAGTGTTTAGGAGAATATCCATCTGGTTTAACAGTGAATAGCCTCATAACAAAATTAGGCGCTCCATAATTACTCTTCCCTATTAATATTCTTTTTTCAACATCTTTAGTCATTTCATTATTTATTATTAAAGGTTTAACTTCCTTTGCTTTACCTATTATTGCTTTTTCCTGCGACATATTCGATTTTTTCCTCCCTTGTATCTAAGTATTTTGTTTTTTATCTTTTTTTACTAGTTTTGGGATACTGGTCTTTATTTTTCCCAATCCGTTAACATCGCTCTCCAATGAGGCTTTATTTTGCTTTACGATTTCTTCATACACTTCTTCACGATAAATTTTTATATCTTTAGGTGCCTCAAAACCGATTTTTATACTTCCATTATCTTGTTCAACCATAATGAGTTTTATTTTTCTATTTCCTACTTGTATTACGATGGATTCTCCTATTTTTCTAGATAATATCAACAAATCTATTCACCATCTTTTTGAACAGACAGTATAGCATTACTTCTTTCCAATTCTTCTTTCAAAAGATGTCTAATTTTGTATTCTTCATTTTCAATTAAATATTGTACACCTTTATGATTTTTTTGGGAAATAATAATTGGAGCAGCTAAATTTATAGTTATTTCATCTTCTTTTTCTGGTATAGTCAATATACTTAATATTATAGCATCTTCTGGTTTCTCTAATTCCAAGTATTCTGTTAAATCTTGAGGAAGAGCAAACTGATAATCGTTTCTTATAAGTTGAGGAAAAGTAACAGGGAAAGCTACTTTCTTATCTTCTAACGAAGCTAACCACATGATAGGATATGTATCTTCAGGTTCCAGCAAAACAAATTGTTTAAGATCTTCGAAACCAGGAATACCATACTCAAAAATTATGGTTTTTTCAGTTTCTATCTTCACACTTCCCAACTTCGTTTCATATTCTTTTATCATAATTTTGGAAAACCTCCTTATAGAAAATCTGCCAAGGTTGGGGGAATAATATTACCAGCAGCTTTTAAAGCGGCTTGTAAAACATTTTGCTGCATTGCCAATTCCATGACAACTTGAGCGATATCCGCATCAGCTTCGTTGGATAAAAATTCAGTCGAAAAAGTATTGAAGTCCTCCATTCTATTTGAAGTCATTTCTAAAACTCTTTGAGTGGCACCAACTTCGGCTAAATTCTTTAACGTTTTACCTTGTATTTCTTCAATATTTCCTAACTCATTTTGGATTGAAGTATTATCTCCCGATTCTATAGCTTGGGATAGTCTTTTGACTATACCAAAAATAGACGCACCACTATCGGTTACAAAAACATCATAAACTGTTTTACCGTATTCTATACCTTGCCCGCCAACGGAAATCTTCTGCCTGATATTCGCTTGTGATGGTACTGTTATTTTAAAATCCCCACTACTATCTGTTTCTACGACTTTTTGATTGTTTTTAGCTCCCCCAAACACATAGTTTCCAGAAATTTCTGTATTTGCTATAGAAACTAGTTGCGTATTTATCTTGTTAAGTTCTTCTGATATAGCTACCTTATCCTCTTTAGTTAATGTATCATTTGCTCCTCTAACTGCAAGCTCTTTAACTCTAAGATATATCGAGCTCACTTCCTGTAATGCTGTATCATACATATTCACATAATTTTGGGCTGTTTCCACATTAGTTTTATAACGTTCAATTTCCCTCAATCGGCTATCTAAATCGGAAATCCTTGTCGCAACAGCTGCATTATCTGATGGGTATCGAACTTTCTTTCCTGAAGTTAATTGAGAATTTAAATCACTGTATTTCCTTAAAACATCTTGAATATCGTTAAGTGTTCTACTACTTAAAAGATTTTCAGTGATTCTCATGTTTTTACCTCCTCACCAACCAAACAAGTACTATTCACTCTATTATACAACACCCAAGTTGTTAATAACCGTCTCCATCATTTGATTGACCGCTGTGATAACCCTGGCAGAAGCATTAAAAGCCTGCTGATATTTCACAAGATTAGTCATCTCCTCGTCGATAGAAACACCCATCACCCTTTCTTTTTCAAGGCTGATTTCACTATTCAACATTTCACTGTTTAGCCTCATTTTATCTGCTGTTTCTCCCTTAACTCCTATATCTGTAACAATATTTCCTAAAAAGTTCGAAAAACCAACCCTCCCATTATCTAATACGGAATTATCATACATCTTGGATATTTCATCCCATACACTAACGTTTCCTGCACCAGTGGGAGAATAATTAATATCATAATAACCCAAGTCGGTTGCAAGTAAAGATGGATTCTCTTTTAAGTTAGACGATACAGAAATTTGATTGACTATTCCTAACTCGTTATCTATTTTCAAAAGATCAGCTTCAGAAAACTTTTCATCTATTTGTTCAGGGCTTATATCTGGAGAAATCAGTGTAACGATATTGTTAGAATCTTCTTCGATAAATCCTAAAGCATTGAATAATTTTTCAGGACCCTTTATAGTAACGTTCTTTAAGTCAAAATCTATTAGATTTCCAGCTCTCAACACAAATGAGCCATGTGGAGTTACAGAAGCGGTAACCCCTGTGTTTGTGGCATTGATTTTATCAACCAAGTCATAAGCAGTGTCTTTAAGAGGGTTGATCTCGATTCTTATTCCATTTATACTCATTTCTATTTTTTCATTTGAACCTAATAAATTATTCAAAGTAGGTTTTGAGGTATCTAAGGCGTCTAATGTAACTTTTTGTGCTTCCATTTGTGAAAGAGAACCGTCTACATCGTTTAAAACGATGGTATCCAAGTCTGCATCTGGAATTTTAGTCGTGGGGAGGATGTATATAAATCCATCAATTTCTTCTGCTTTCAAGTAATCTTTAGAATCACTGTTTATATTTGATACTAATTCACCAGCATCAGAAAAACTTATATTACAATCCTCACCGAAAATTTCAAACTCAAGGTTGCCAGGTTGTACATTATCAGGATCTATTTTGTATGCCTTAATTTCTTTAGTAGGAAAACCGTATTCCCTGAGAAAATCTCCTTCTATATCAACTAGTAATTTGTCTTGAAAACCAGAAGTATCATCAAAATAAATGGCATTATTTGTTGAATCATGTATTATTGAATTATTATTGTTATAATGAGAAGGCGAAGCTGCAGAATCTACGGTGTAAAGATCGAAATTATTTAAATCAATTGAAGGATCACTATAAAAACTGCTTAAACTCGTGACGTACTGAATTGTGTCTGGATGAAATACGTCCGAATTTCCTGCTATCCTGAAAAATCTTGAATTTTCAAAACCTCTTTTGGTACTTATATCAGCAAAAAAGTTGGCCCCTGTTATAGTTCCTGTTGAATCCCACCCTTCTTTATAAATAAGATTAGTTGTATCTACTAAATACAAACCAAACTCATCGAGTTGTTGTTGATAAGAAGGGATGATTTCATCTCTCAATTCAAAAAGGGCTGCCATTTTCCCATCGTCAAAAGTCAATGGATTGTTGCCCACATAGGCGTAATATTCATCGTTTGTTTCGGCAATGGTTAAGGATCTTATCTCTTGATAACTACTTCCATTTAAAACTACTTTATCCCCCATACTCAAAGAAATTTGACCATTTGAATGACTTGTTATTCTTATATTGGAAAGTTCTGAAAGCTTATCCAACAATCTGTCCCTTTCATCAAGCAAATCGTTAGGAGAGCCACTTATTGAGCTCGATGTTAATATCTTTTGATTTAAATCGGCAATCCTTTTCAAATAACCGTTTATTTCGTCTATTCTGATTTTTATTTCATTGTTTATATCATTTTTTAATTGTTCTAATCTATAGTTAAGATCTTTCATGGTGTTAACTAATTCTTCCGCTCGAGATACAACCTGAGTTTTAGCGGCTTCATTTGATGGATCAGTTTTCAACTCCTCGATTGATGCCCAGTAAGAATCATACATATTTCTCAAACCCGTTTCTCCAGGTTCACCAAACAATTGTTCAATATAATGCACATTAGAATATATATTTTCCCAATAATTCAAACGAGAAGAAGTTTCTCGAAATTGCAAATCTAAAAATTCGTCTCTCACTCGTTGAATATCGCTTACCGTAGAACCAGTTCCAAAAGATAAAGCTGCTCCCCCACTCCCTATCGTTGTTAAATTAATAGGGTTGGTAGTCACAATAACAGGACTTTGCCTAGAAAAGCCCTGGGTATTAGAATTAGAAATATTATGGGCGACAACGCTCATAGCGATTTTATTGGTATAAACTCCTAGCAAACCAGTGTTCAATAGGCCGTTCAAAGTCATTGCACACACGCTAACCCCTCCAACTTCTTGAAGTTAAATCTTTGTTCAATCTACTACCCTTTTGAGAGTAAGTTTTGCTGTTCGTAATCGATTCAGGATTCAAAATTTGATATATAAAATTGTTCAAGTTAGATTGAAATGAAATGATGTTACTTAAAAGATCGATTTCACTCACTAACTCCTTTAAATTTTTAACTAGTTCTGAAAAGAGAAGTGCAATTTCATAATCATTCTTTGAAAAATAATCAATAATCGATTCTAATTTGTTCTGTATTCTTTCTTCCAAACATATTTTCGATATTAACTGTGCTCTTAAACCTTCTATTTTTTTAAAGTTACTTGCTAATTTTTCAATCGTCAAAAGGGTTGAATTAATCTCTTCGATAGATGCTTTTTTTACTAAGCTTTCCCTAAGGTTATAAAAAGATTTTTTTAACTCTATTAAACTAATGTTCTCTTCCTTTAATACTTTTTTTATCACTTCTAAATTATTATTATTATTAATGCTGGTCACCCACTTTATTCAAACATTTTATTTACAATTTGATCTACATTGATATTATAAGAACCATTTTCAATAGATTCCTTCAATTTCGATACCAGTTCTTGTCGAATTTCTGGTATCTTACTTGATAGTTCTATATACTTCTTTGATTCTCCTGTAATCCTATTTGCACTTTCTAGGTTTTCAGATTTTACCTGCCTCTTAATAAAATCCTTATCAAGCCTTTTTCGATTTATTTTATCTAAATTATTACCATCAGCAGGATTGATATTGTTGATATCCATAATTTAGTCCCTCCTTTCAACAATTTGAATTTCATATGTATTATCGTCCACAATTATTATAACATTAGAAGTTTGTAGCAAAATTATTTTTTTCCAAAGACTTTTATACCTTTGTAGCAATAATAAAGAAATATAAATTTAAAAATTTTATTTATTTTTTTACTTGACTTTTCTATTTTTTAGGTATATAATTTTTTTAGACAGACCTAAAAAATAGATATTTCATAAATAAAAAATCATCAAATAGGAGGTAGGTAAATATGGAAGGAAGGATTCCTTTAATTGGAGAAAAGTTTCCTGAAATGAAAGTATTAACAACGGACGGTGCAAAAGAACTACCAAAAGACTACAAAGGAAAATGGTTGGTGCTCTTCAGCCATCCAGGAGATTTTACACCTGTTTGTACAACAGAATTTGTTGAATTTGCAAAAAAGCATGAAGATTTCAAAAAGATCAACACGGAACTTTTAGGACTTTCTGTTGATGCCGTTCATTCACATATCAAATGGATGGAATGGATCAAAGATAACCTTGGAGTAGAAATTACTTTCCCTATAATAGCTGATACAATGGGAAGAGTAGCCTCAAGATTGGGAATGGTAGACCCCGAAAAAGGTTCGGCAACTGTTAGAGCAGTTTTCATCTTAGATCCTGAAGGAACCATTAGATTGATCATGTACTATCCTTCTGAGGTTGGAAGATACATCGAGGAAATATACCGAGCTGTAAGAGCTTTACAATTGGCAGACAAAAACAAGGTAGTAACCCCAGCCAATTGGCCCGAAAACTCGATATTTGGAAGTAAAGTAATAATTCCACCAGCATCAACTTATGCTGAAGCAATGAAGAGAAAAACGTCAGCCGAAGAAGGATACGATTGGTGGCTAAAGGTTAAAGAAGTTAAAGAATAATACTAAACCCCAGCTAGTAGGAAGTAGATAAGATATTATCTACTTCCTACTTTTTTATGATATAATTGTAATATAAATTGGATGAAATTAGACACTATTCATGGGAGGCGCATTGAACATTGCGTAAAGATAGGATAGAAAAACTTCTCAATAAAATGGCAAAAAATAATATTTATCAAGCAATAATATCCTCACCAGCTTCTCTTTACTATTTTTTGAATGAGTGGTTTGAACCTGGAGAAAGGTTGTTGGTATTATTCGTAAATACTTCTGGCGAAGTTAAATTGCTAGTTAACGAATTGTTCCCGGTAAATACCGTTGAAGAAGAAAATTTGATCAAATATTCTGATTCTGAAGATCCCATTAAGATGTTATCTTCTATTATTGAAAAAGATAAATCCCTTGGCATAGATGGAAGTTGGGAAGCAGGTTTTCTTTTAGGTTTAATGGAAATTACTAAAGATTTATCTTTAAAACCGCTCTCTCCAATAATTAGTGAATTAAGGATGGTAAAGGATGTTGATGAAATAGTGTTAATGAAGTCCTCTTCCTTATTAAATGACACAGCTATGGAAAAGGTTATAGACCTAGTATCGGAGATGCTTCCAGAAAAATACTTAGCCAAAGCCATCAAAAATATCTTCGAAAAAGAAGGAGCCGATGGTGTTTCGTTTGAACCTATAGTAGGATACGGTCAGAATACTTCTAACCCTCATCATATACCCACCAATGCAAAGTTAAAAGATGGGGATGTTGTCTTGATAGACATGGGTTGCATAAAAAATTATTATTGTTCAGATATGACAAGAACAGTCTTCTTTGGCAAACCTATAGAAACCATGAAAAACATTTATCAAATCGTATTAGAAGCTAATTTAGAAGCTATTGAAAAAGTTAAGCCTGGTCTTAAAGCTTGTGAAATTGATGGTACCGCACGTAATTATATAGAAAGCAAAGGCTATGGAAAGTACTTCACTCATCGAACAGGGCATGGTGTAGGGATAGATATTCATGAAAAACCTTACATATCTTCAAATAGCGAAGAAATTCTAACACCTGGCATGATCTTTTCAATAGAGCCGGGAATTTATTTACCTGGTGTCGGCGGGGTAAGAATAGAAGACCTGGTTTTGGTGACTGATAATGGTTGTGAAGTATTAAACAAGTATCCAAAAGACTTTTTGGTAATTTAATTACTTCTTATGCTTTGGATCAACTCTCCACCACTTACAGAGTGTAGTTTACTTACACTAATTTAGTTAGAACGTTCCCCTTCACTGAACTGATTTTGATTTTCTTTCATATTTATTAACCTTAAAAGTATGGTATAATAAAAGTACAGATACTTCACTTATTTCCAGAGAGGAGGTGGATGAATGTATAAAAATATGAGTTTCGCGGAAATTTTAAATGAAATTTCATCCACAGATCCAGCTCCCGCTGGGGGAACCGTCACTGCTTTAGTAGGAGCTTTAGCGTCTGCACTAGGTTATATGGTGGCAAATTATACGATCTCTAAAGGGGACAATGGGGATTATGAAAATACGCTAGAAGTAGCCTTAGAAAATCTTATAGATATCAAAGAAAAATTAATGGAATACGCTGAAGAATCTTCTAAATATGCAGAAAGAATCGAGAATGTCAAAGAAGGAGAAGATAAGGACAAATCTTTAACAGCTGCCGCTATATTTTCGTTCAACATAGCCAAAACATGTTATAATATCCTAAAAAATTGTTTTACCATATACAAATATGGCAACCCCGTATTAAAACCCGAAGCAAAAATTACTTGTTATTTAGCGTGGGCCGCATTGAATTCGGCTATTATTTCTGTTGAAGCTAATTTAGAAAAAATAAACAACGCAGAAGAAAAAGAAAACCTTTTAAATGATACAATAGAATTCAAAAATGAAGCAGATTCCTTGTTAAAAGAGTTAAAGGAGGAAATAAAAAATTAATGGATGATTCGCCTATAAAATTTGAATTAATTCATATTGATAGATACACTGGGGCTAGGCGAGGACAGATTATCACAAAACACGGCACCATTGAAACACCAGTTTTTATGCCTGTGGGTACGAATGCAACCGTAAAAACTCTTACTAACTCGTTATTAAATGATATCAATACTGAGATAATATTAGCTAATGCTTTTCATCTTTATTTAAGACCGGGATTAGAGGTTCTTGATCATTTCCAAGGGCTTCATAACTTCATGAACTGGAAGAAGCCGATTTTGACGGATAGCGGAGGGTTTCAGGTATTTTCCTTACCTAACACTAGATTAACTGATGAAAAAGTAATTTTCAAATCTCCACTGGATGGTTCTCAAATAGAGTTAACACCAGAAAAATCCTTGGATATACAAAAAGTAATTGGCTCAGATATTGCAATGGTTTTAGATGTATGTATAAATTCCTTGTCTGGTTATGATGCTGTAAAAGATAGTGTGCAAAAAACTTTTAATTGGGCTTTAAGATCAAAACGATATCATAATAACAACGGACAGGCATTATTCGGTATAGTTCAAGGAGGGCTCTTTGAAGATTTGAGAAAACTCAGTTTATCCCAGTTAACCTCTTTAGATTTCGATGGTTATGCGTTGGGTGGATTAGCCGTGGGAGAAAAATACCAAGATTCCGAAAAGATTTTAAAAGCTTTTGGCAATAAATTGCCCGAAAACAAACCGAGATACATAATGGGAATAGGTTCTCCCACAATGATGTTTCTATCTGTTGAAAACGGTATGGATATGTTCGATTGCGTCTTACCAACAAGAATGGGAAGGCACGGAACAGCACTAACGTGGAAAGGAAAACTAAACTTAAAATCCTCACAGGTTAAATTTGATCAAAAACCTATTGATGAAGAATGCGATTGTTACACATGTAAAAATCATTCACGTGGTTACATACACCATCTTTTTAAAAAAGATGAGGTACTTGGGAAAATCCTTTTAAGCATTCACAATTTACGATTCAACATATCTCTGGTAGCTAAAATGAGAGAAGCTATAGAAAATGACGATTTTAAATTTCTTAAAGAGGAATTTTTTAAAAGTTCTACATATTCTTTAACCAATTAAAACACTAAAAAGGAGGGATCCCCCGTGAAATCATTTATAAAGTACTATAATGAAATTAAACCATTATATCAAAACAAGTTAGACCTTACTAAAAAATTTCAAGAGATCCCCGATCTCTTTTCAAGAAGTGTAAGTAAGTTACTAGAAAATATCTACGGAGAAGATAAAGTGGATAGAAAACTTATAGAAAGTTATGTAGAATTCAATCCGGATAAAGAGCCTTATTTTAAATTAAAAAAAGAACTGATAAATTTTTTAGATGAAGATTGGACTGATAGTGATCTTCCAAGTATTTTAGAAAAAATGGCTAAAGCTGCTTATGACAGATATAAACATATAATTGAAGATCATGATAGAACTGAAACATTTAGAATGGAATGAAAAATAGAGTTAACCAAAACTTGTCAAACCTGGGGCAGCCTCCCCAGGTTTATATGTTATAAATAAAAAGAGAAAGGTAATCAAATGGCTGATAAAAAATATAAATATAAAGATATAAAAAAAATAAAAAATATGTTTTGGAAAGTTTTGTTCTTTTTATATATAGTTTTTATTATATATCTATCGGTTTCCAAACCTATAATTAATTATAGTAGTTTCAAAGGAGAAGACAAAATAGTTCATTTTGTTTCATACTTTTTAGGTGCCGACTTTTTCTTTATGGCATTCTTCAAAAAAAGTAAAAGATCTTATTTTATACTTTTTTTGATTTTTTTTCTTTTAGTTCCCTTATTAACAGAATATTTTCAAAAATTCAGTATTTATCATACATATAGCCATTTAGACATGGTTGCAAGTTATTTAGGAGCAGCAAGTGGTTCTCTTTTTTTTACTTTCAAATATAAGGCTTTCAATTAGTGATAAAGAAGTATAAAGAGGTGCATTTCTTTTGAAAGAAGTAAAATATGCTATAGTTTACCTGAATATTGATCCCAATTATGCAAAGTTGAATAATCTTCCTGTAAAATTACCTATTTTAGCGGAAGATTTTCAAAAAGCAAGAAAAACCAATAAAATACCTTTGGACGTAATTATTAGAGGTTTAGAAGCTCAAATTGATATAGATAAAAACAACCGATATTACTTATCTTACTTGATTTATTATTATTATGAAGCTTTTAAAAAATCCCTCAACGATACAGATTTTGAAAAGGCGAAGGAATTTTTAGATAAGGCAGGTAAAATTTATCCTGATTATAGATTGCATTTTTATACTGGATTATACTACAAAAAATTAGGAAATCTTGAACTGGCAGAGTTACATTTAAAACAATCAATAAAAGAAAAGCCAAATTTTGCATATGGTTACTATGAACTCGGTAATCTTATGTATGAAAGAAATGTATACGACGAAGCAATAGAATATTATTCTAAATCCGTCGAACTTGAAAAGGACTTTACGTTAGGGTTTCTGAAAATGGCAGATGTATACATGGAAAATGGCAGATTCGAAGAAGCTATACCACTTCTACAAAAATGCATAGAAATCGATAAAAAATTTGTTCCTGCCTATGAAAGATTGGGTGTTGCTCTGAATATGCTTCAACACTATAAAGATGCACACAAAGTCCACCAAAAAGCTTTAGAAATAGATAGCAATAGATATGAAATTTATTATAACGATGCTCATTCATTGGCTAGATTAGGAAACCACAATGAGGCAATAAAAGCCTTAGAAAAAGCCGCCTCCTTGAATGAAACAGATTATATACTTCACGAATTAGCTTTGGAATATAAAAACATGGGAAGATACTTACAAGCAATTGAAACAGAGGAAAAAGCTTTAAAATCAGCTTCAGAAGAAAATAAAGACCTTATTGTTTTAACTTTATTAAAACTCTATGTAATAATAGAAGATGAAGAACAAGTGGAAAAATATTTTGAAATTTTAAATTTGAATTCTGACTTTCACGAAACCGCTGTTAATTTCAAAGTATTGTTCGAATTATCTCAAGGTAGAGTTGAAAGAGTGAAAGAAATATTGTTAAAAGAACCCATATCAAATTTTTCTCTACTACTAGATAAATTAGACAGGTTAGATCTTTACGTTTCCAAACTGGAAGAATTTGCAGACAAAAATATTTCCGATTCAATATTTGAAAGTATAGACGAATTGGGAAATATCGACCCTTTTTCTTTGTCGGAACGTCTAGCAACCAAAGGAATAAAGCGCCCTTTCGTTAGCTGGTTGAAAGAGAACTCGATGGAACCAAAGTTATATCCAGATGGTGTTGAATTACTCACGAACAGTCTACTTCTTTCTGGCTTTAATTACGGCCTATTGGAAAGAGTAGCAACAGCTATATCACAGTTTCTTTGGAAAGATGGAGATGGGTTAGCTTTCGGTAGATTACTTTTAAGATTCTACCAAGATAGAATCTTAGGAGAATCCTTATCTTTAGAACCTTTTATTCAAGAAAATGTAGAAGAAATCAAAGACATGTCTTTTACTTTTGCTCAAATATTTGCTAATTTCGAAGAACATTTGATGGATTTTGACTCGATAGTAGAGTTTAAAATAAATAATTTTAAAGATGCTTTAAAAGTTTTTTTGTCCATGTTTAGAATACAAAGTACGGCTGAAGAAATAACTTCAGTCAACTTCAAAGATCATAACACAAAAATTTTATCTTTATTCATAAATAATATTAACTCGATTTCTAACTCTTTTTTGCAGTAAATTTCCTACCAAAAATAACTTTTTAGAGGTGCTGCCATGAAAAATTATTCGTTAATATTTGTTGTAATTTTATTTTCCGCTATTTCTTTTGCTTTGAATATAAATATTCTCTCCCCACAAGAGGATGCCCAAAACGTGGACATAAGAACTTCTTTTAGATGGCAATCCATAGATGCGGAAGAAAAAGAGCTCAGATATAGAATATACATATCTGAAGATCCGGATATAGATGAAAAAGATTTGAAATTGGAAAATATTTTTTCAAACTTTTATACGGGAGACGTCTTAAAGCCTGAAACAACTTATTACTGGAAAGTTGAAGGAGTTGATCAGGATGGAAACGTGTACTCCAGCAAAACGGCTAAATTTACCACAAGAAGTTTACGTCCTGGAGATGCATATATTATCATATTTGAAGAATTTGATAAAATTCTTCCTTTAGATGATAACTTTCTTGGCATATCTAAAAACAAGGTTGAATTATTGAATGCCAATAAAGTCGTAGTTAAAACAGTTGATTTTGGACAAAATATTGAAGATGGATTTTTGACAAGTAAAGCTGCCTTTCTTGTTACGCAAAGTGAAACTTATATCTTCGATTATTCTTTAGAAAAAAGGGCACAATTAAACGTTAAGATTAAAGGTTTAGCAGGAGAAAATATCTTTTACAGTGACGATGAAATCTTTTCGATAACCGACGATTTCCAAATACAAAAACAAATCGATTTCAACAACATTCAAAAAGCCTTAGTAAAAGACGGATATATCTATCTTTTAACCGAGGATAAATTCGTTAAATTGAATAGTAATTTTGAAACTGTTGAAAGTTACAATTTTAACGCCAAAACTTTTGATTTCGACTATCTTGAAAGTCAAAATATTACTTTATTCCCCATATTGACTAATAATAATATTACACTCTTAGATACCAATCTGCAAAAGATATCACAACTTGACTTTCAAATAGAAACCCAAAGATATCAAAGAAAGATATACACATATTACGACAAAATAGTTCTATTGTCAGGTTCAAAAAATCTCAACTTTTATGATTCTGAATTAAATTTGATCAGAACTTTTACATATGAAGAAAATTTCAATTATTTTGTTCCTGTTAACAAAGATCGATTCATATTGGTAGGAGAAAGTATTAAATCCCTCGATTTGGAAGGAAATTTAGTTTGGAATTATTCCACAATAAATAAATTCCAAATAATCGGCAACCCTTTAGTATACGACAAAGGTTTATTGGTAGGGGTAAAAGACTTTCTAACTCGATTTTTAATATTTTATGATAATTTCGATTCTCAATATTATTTCACCCGATCCATTAAGGAAAAAATGCCTTTATCTCAAACGATGGAAGAAATAGTGACACCTCCATCAACAGTAACCGCCCAAGCCACACCTATTACGCCCCAGGCAACGGAGATAACATCTGAACCTACTCAAATCACAATACCAGAACCTACAGAAGAACCTATTACGGCCCCTTCTACTCCTGTAACTATAACCGTTGAACCCACTCCATCAACGCCCCAGGCAACGGAGATAACACCTGAACCTACTCAAACCATAATACCAGAGCCAATAGAAGAAGCTATTACAGAACCTTCTACTCCTGTATCTATCACCGTTGAACCTACTCCACTAACATCACAGACAACGGAGATAACTCCAGAACCTACTCAAACCATAATACCAGAGCCAATAGAAGAAGCTATTACAGAACCTTCCACTCCTGTGGATATAACTATTGAACCTACACTACCAACACCTGAAGCCACAGAACTAACCAAAATATTCTTTAAAGATTTCGATGAATACATCTATGGAAGTTTGTACGATGGAGAAAACTTTTATCTTTATGGCTATGAAGGCAAAGCAGAAAATTGGGATGCAAAGACATGGAAAATAGATCCTTATGGAAATATTTTAAACGAAAAGTCATTATATGCAAAAAATACAGATTTTTTTAGAGATGCCATACTCACTGAAAGCTCCACCGATAACTCTAAAGATATAATCTACATCGGCGACACACTCTCTTACGGCTTAAACGGTAATGTTTACATTGTTTCTATAAGTGAAGACGGTAGCGTTAATTATCAGATAGATTATGGAGATATTGGTAGAGATAGCGGTATAAGTATTACAAACATAGACGAAGATAGTTACGCAGTAACGGGAAATTTGTTCATTAACAAAAAATTATCAGATATTTTCGTTTCAAAGTATTTAAACGACGGAACGAGAATCTGGACTAATAACTTCGGTGGCAACGACGTAGAAATTGCTTTAGATATTAAAAACTCTCAAGATCAAGGTTTTATGGTCTTTGGTGCCACAAGATCTTTTGGCGCAGGTGGTTTTGATGTATACGTTTTAAAACTTGACTACTATGGAAATATGAAATGGTCAAATGTATACGGGGATTCCAATGACAACATCCCAGTGGGGGTTATAAAAGAAGGTAGAAAATACTACGTATTATTTGAAACTCATTCACAACCTATGAGTTACGGAATTTTAGAAGTAGATGAATTAAATGGATTTGGAGATTCTTTTGAATTTTCATTAGAAGGGTCGAACAAATTTTTAGGCTTTACTAAAATAGATGAAAAATACCTAGCATATGGTTATAGTATAGAAAATGGGAAAAAAGTTGGAATAATATACGAAATAAATTTTGAAGAAGAAACATTCGAAAAAATAAACACTTACATTCTTGATTCTGATTTTGAAATAATAAGTATATCAAAGCCCGAAAATCAAAATTCTATCTATATCTTTGGAAATACTACCATCAATGGTATCAACAATATCGTCATGATTAAGGAGAGTCATTAGTGGAACTATGTACCTTTTTCCAAAAATGTGGTGGATGTAGTAAATTGCATATAAATTACGAAGAACAACTAAAAACAAAAGAGAAAAGCGTTCTTTCGTTGTTTGATCAATATCAAATAAAACCTAATAACTATCATGGTATTACTCCTTCTGTAGATATATATGAATACAGAAACAAAATGGAATACTCTTTTGGTAACGAATACAAAGATGGACCTCTTGTCTTGGGGTTAAGAGGGAGAGGTAAGAAGTTCGACGTCTATTACACAAAAGACTGTAAACTAGTGGATAGTGACTTCAACAATATCGTTTGGCAAACAAGAGAATTTTTCTTAAAAAAGAACATACCTTTTAGAAATTATAAAAACCACACAGGTTTTCTTAGAAATTTGGGCATCAGAAAAGGGTTAAAAACTGGGGAAATACTTTTAAACTTGGTGACTTCTTTAGACAATAATTACTATCAAGAAGTACAAACATGGAAAGAAAACATGTTGAATACCAACTTAAAAGGAAATATCGTCTCCATAATTCAAAGTAAGACTGAATCTAAAGCCAACGTTGTCAAAGCAGATGAAATAGAAATATTATATGGCAGAGACTATTTTTACGAAAAAATTTTTGATTTAACTTTCAAAATTGGTCCATTTTCTTTCTTTCAAACAAACACAAAAGGAGCAGAGGTCTTATACCAAACTGCTTTATCTTATGCAGAAAATTCAGATATTGTATATGACTTTTATTCTGGAACGGGCACAATATCTCTATTACTTGCAAATAAGGCAAAAAAAGTCTATGGAATAGAAATTATAAAAGAAGCAGTAGAAGCAGCCAAGCAAAACGCCATATTAAATAATATCAACAACGTAGAGTTCGTAAATGAGGATGTAAAAGATTTTGTTAAACAACAAAGCGGCATCGAAAAACCTGATTATATAGTAGTTGACCCACCAAGGGCTGGATTACACCCAAATCTTATAAAATTCATAAAAACCCAGCAATTTAATAAAATTATCTATATCTCATGCAACCCTAAAACTCTAATACCCAATTTAAAAGAATTATCCGATCTCTATACAATCTCAGGTTTTCATCTGGTAGATATGTTCCCTCACACTGACCATGTCGAATCAGTAGTATTGATGACAAAGGTGAGTTAACTATTCTAATACATCTCTATATTTCTATAGTCGCCAAATTTCAGTGAATTCTAAAAATACTTTTCTTGTTTTACTATAGCAAGCAATAAACGGAACCTTTGACATTTAAATCTTTGTAAAGCCAAAAAATTGAGAACCACTTTTCACCACCTTTTTAAGTTTCATATCCGTAAATTATAAAAGGAGGAATAGGATATGGCAAGGGTTACGGCAGTTAATATAAGCCAAAAAAAGGGAGTGATAAAGGAACCAATACCTTTGGGATATTTCAAGGAAAATCACGGTCTGATGGGAGATGCCCATGCTGGAGAATGGCATAGACAAGTGAGCCTTTTAGGGCAGGAAAGTATCGATAAGATTGCTGCATTGGGCATCGAGGGTCTTAGTGCCGGAAAATTTGCCGAGAACCTCACGACAGAGGGTATAGATTTATATAAATATCCTGTCGGGACAAAGCTTAAGATAGGCGAGACAATAATGGAAATCTCTCAGATAGGCAAAAAATGTCATACAAAATGTGCAATCTTTGAACAAGTGGGTAGGTGCGCTATGCCCTTGGAAGGAGTGTTCACAAAGGTAATAAAAGGCGGATATATACGTCCTGGAGATGAGATACAGGTTTTGGAATAATTCAGGAATTTTTTATTGCAATTTTCTTGTTAAAATGAATGTAATTAATACTTATGGCAGGTTTTTAGTACTATTTTTAAGCTTCACATCTATACATATTAAACTAGGAGTGTTTAAGATGCTTATAGAAGACAATGCAATAATCTTATTTCAAGGTGACAGTATAACCGATGCAGGTCGAGATTATAACAATGATGCTGACCTAGGATTGGGTTATCCTATGATAACGGCATTATGGTTATCAGCTGCACTTCCTTCAAAAAACTTCAGGTTTATAAACAAAGGGGTAAGCGGTAACAGAGTGAAAGATTTAAAGGAACGTTGGATGAGGGACTGCATAGACTTAAAACCAACTTGGATATCAATACTCATCGGTATTAATGACTGCTGGCGGCGTTATGATAACAATGACCCAACATCGGTAGAAAAATTTGAGTCAGATTATCGTTATATTTTGCAAGAAGTGAAAACGCAACTGAATGCCAAACTGATAATATGTGAACCCTTTGTTTTGCCTGTGATAGAAGATCAAGCCAAATGGAGAGAGGACTTAGATCCCAAAATACACGCCGTGCGTAAGCTAGCCAGAGAATTCAACGCCTTGTTTATACCATTAGATGGTATATTTGCTCAGGCAGCAACACAAAGGGATCCTGCCTATTGGCTACCCGATGGCGTACATCCATCACCCACTGGGCATGCACTTATAGCTCAATCTTGGCTGCGAGCAGTGGAAGCGTTATAAAATTGATATTAAAATTCAGGGAATTACCCAGGAGTTTGCTTTTTCCTGAGTTTAACAGTTACAAAATCGCAAGAATTCTAAAATAGGCGTGAACAATTGCAAAAAGCATTTTTTACTTCCTGTTTTTTTCAAAAGTGTCACTAAATCAAAAAAAGAGATGTTTTATGCTTTCAAAATCACTTCTTACGTTTGGTGTACTGAAAAATCGTTTCTCAACTGTCTAACTCACGAACATCAAACGGTGAATGGCATTCTTAACTTGGCTAATAGTTGGGTGATACTGCGATCAGAATTTTTCAGATCAACGAATTCAATGTCAACCTCTATATGGTCGTTGGAAACATATGTGATATTTGTATTATTTACAGCATCGGAATAAGGATACAACAAGACAATTCTGTCTGCTTGATATTTTTTCCCATAAGCATACATCTGGTACATATCGGATTGTGAAATACCTATGTTTTGGGCATCGTCTGAAAATAATTTCCACTTGGTATCAACAATGACTATGCGTCCTTCAAATTCCAACACAATGTCGGGACGAAGTGAAAAAGCGCGGACAGGAGTATCAAATAAACTATATCTCACATCTTGTGTCCGCAAGTTAACACCGCTACCAATATGTCTGCGAAATTTTGCAGCAACAAAACTTTCGAACAACTTTTCCATAGGGAATAGAAGAGCAATTGCAACCTCATTTCCTGCAAATGCGGTGAAACTGTTTCCTTTCAATAAAACACGACACCAGGAAAGGGCCTTGCTATAGTGAGACATACTACGATCAAGAAAGCATTTTGAGAAGTCAGAATCAATATTTGTGGAATATTCTACACCATCAAAGAAAGTTAGTAACCTAGTGGCATTTTGTCGATTACGCGCATCATTCGTAGTATTTCGCAAAAATCGGAGAGTGGACTTGATTAGACGGTTCTCAGGTCTGTTAATATTGAAGTCTTCATAGCAAACAAAAAATCGTCCCTTGTCAACTAGATTGTTTTTAATATTCTGGGAAGCCAGTAGCTTCCCTTTAAAATACCGTTCATTTGCTTCGACTGGCGTGTAAGCAGCTTTCAACCCTTGCTTCGTTAGTATTGTAACTTCGTCAAGGAACATCTTTATAAATATTTCAAGAAGGTTCAAGCGGTCGGTTTGGAGGTTTGAAACATTTAAGTCCTTAAATGTCACGACTTTTAAAGTTTTTAACATCTCAAGAAAAATCCGCTTTGTGTCGCCCTCGGTAACGCCGTCCCCTACGATTTTCGGAAGAATCTCTATGACTGTACCATCTGACATCTTAATTAGTCCAACGTAATTTTTAGCAGTTATAATTTTGCCAACACTGTGTCGAACAGAAAGAGATAGTAGTTGGACTGCATCAGTCCCAGTATCAGTATTGTTAGCAAGAATAAAAGCTTCAAGAGCATCAAATGTTTTTTCAGACAACGCCTGATAACCGTAAGACTTTATACCACGCGTAAACCCTCCGTATTCCGTTATAGTATAGGTTTTAGCGTAAGAAGGCATAGGCCTCAATCCTCAAAAAAGCTTCGTTGTTTATCTCATAATATTCTGGAAAATCAACATCTGTGTTTCCAAACAGCTTATTATCAACTCTCTTTTTCACGATAAATCGGGTAGTATCATCAGTCTTCTGATTGTCACCCAACACAAGCTGAATTTTCTCATAATCGTCGTAGAAATACTCTTGCAATAAAGGAATTATTCTTTTTTGAAAAATTGCGGCAAGGGTTTCAATCGTTGGGTCTGTTTTGAGCGGCAACAAATAGGAATGCCCTATGGTGTGTTCGCGATCGAGCAATACTATTATACGCTTGTTTATAATGTCAAGCATGTTTGAAATATCGATATTCTTAACATGGACACCTTTAAGTATATCATAATCAGATTTCATTTCGACGAAATCAAAACGACGACGCAAAGCAGTGTCTATCATCGCAATAGAACGATCGGCTGTGTTCATTGTACCTATTATGAAGACGTTGTCTGGTACACCAAAATCCTGGCGAGAGTAAGGCAGTGTAGCACGTAGCTCTTCGAAAGCTCCGATACGCTTTGAAGGCTCGATGAGGGTAATCAATTCCCCAAAAATTTTTGAGATGTTCCCTCGATTGATCTCATCAATAATAAAGACACGATTTGGAATTTTTACGTTCTGATCAAACAGGTTAGGGTTTACCTTCCTGAGTATTTGCACAGCGTCTGTTGCTGAAACTGATAACTTGGCTACAGATAAACCATTCAAGATTTTTCCAGCATTGAAATCAACGATATCTTCATTAATACCTTTTACAAGCCATTTCACCTTCCGCAACCTTTTGTACTCAGGATATTCATCATGCCATTCTGGCTCGCCAGTAATAACACCAATGGCATCGATTGCTCTACTCGAATAGCAAGACATAACGATGTCACCGATTTGCATCCTGTTGTAAAAAGCGTTGAGAATGGGGTTATCACCATATTGCGTATAATCATCAGATATGATTTCGCCTTCACCATTCCACCCGATACGAATATGACCATTCTCCATACATTCAGTTCGAATTTGATTGTTTCCAGCACCTTTAAGAGTAACCTTCCAAACTGTGGGGTTTTTACCAATGCCCAGATCCAAGCTTGTGTCATCCGCTCTTATAGGTGTTCCTGCTTTATTGCAAAATAATTTGAAAACCCCGTCTTGTATCACGTATTCAATCCCCCCTGTAGATTCCCCATTCTCATCCGAAGATACTACGGGCCGTATCCCCTCAATAAACTCCTCATAGCTGAACGACTGATGAAACGTAACAAAAGCTATTAGTCCGGCATCTTTATACTTTAAATAGCGTTTAAACACTTCTTGGTAATCTTCAGATTTCACTTTGGAGAGTGGTTTTTCCTCGATAATAGCAACAGCATATTGTATGGTACTATAAGTTTTCCCAGTTCCCGGAGGTCCATAGAGAATTATATTTTTATTTTTTGCCCATATTCCATCATTTGAGGCCGAATCACCCTGTGATGTGCGTTGATTATCTGTTATCGATTCAGGTGATTCTGCATGAGGATTTTTACCTTTCTTACTCCATGCATTATACGACAAGTCCGGAAACGTAAGGTTAGGCGAGTCTTCATTGATTTTATTCTTCAAGGTATTCAGAAATTCCACATAATCATCACCGCTAAAATCTCCCTTTGGAACAACTATTCCATAACGTTCAAAAACAAACTTTCGTGAATAAGTATCCAAAGGCATAAAGACATTGGGCCTAATCCAGAACAATCCTATCGTGATAGAAGCAAGACCATTGCCCTTAATGGCTATAGCTTTTTCGAAAGCATTCTTAAAATCATCTGTAAATGTGTTCGTTTCAGCGGATTTTATAGCTGAAACGAACAAATCCCACAATTCGTCTATTCCCTCCCCAAAGAAAGAATTGATGTTGTTAAGAGTAGGGATTCCATTAAAATTCGTAGGCACAGGCAACGTTACTTTAAATGCGTTTGCAAAAACCTCAGCCAACTTTGTACGGTTTTCATTCGTTATCCCACGGTTCAAAACACTCATTACGGAAAAAGGATCGATTCTATGATTACGAGGTCCCCACCGATCTTCAAGGTCAAGCTGAAGATACTTCATCAGCGGTTGCTGCAATGCAAGGTTTTTCATTAATTCGAATAATTCACTTCGCTTGTCGTTATATTCCAGTAGTTTATCCGCAAGTGTTTCGTAAAATGGTACCCATTCGTAAGCCTTATCCATCCCTGTAACTCCCCCCTTATTTAGACTTAGCCCTTTCAATACTTTTGAAAGCGCTTAAAATCGATGTTAAAGAATGCTAGACCATATAAGATATCTGTGAAAAAAGATTGGTTAGATCATAATTCGAGTCTTTGAGGGGGTAAACCCCCTCAAACTCCCCAAAAACAAAAATTTCTCTTTTCAAAAGATCTTTGTTTGCACAACACTGCAAACAAATGATATCATATCCTTGACTCTTTTTGAAAGGAGACGCATTAGATAATATTACATGTCCGTGAAAAAGATTGGTTAGATCATAATTCGATGTCTTTGAAATGATATA
>NZ_AZRI01000050.1:0-9627 GCF_002895585.1 Petrotoga sp. 9T1HF07.CasAA.8.2
GTTATCCGTCATCGGCTTGGTAAGCCTTTACCTCACCAACTACCTGATGGATAGTAGGTCCATCCTAAGGCTGTCTACCACTTTCCCCTCTCGGGCTTATCAGAGTTTACCTACCGTTTCCAGTAGCTATCTCTGTCCTTAGGGCAGGTCCCTACCTTTTACTCACCCGTTCGCCACTGGTTATATCTCCGAAGATCTATAACCCGTCCGACTTGCATGTGTTACGCACGCCGCCAGCGTTAACCCTGAGCCAGGATCAAACCCTTCATCCTATACTCTTGGGCCTCCTCTATCTACTTTTCAATGAGCTTTCCCTTTCCTTCTTCTCTTACTTTTTTCTTTCTTTCTCTCTTTCATCCATCAGCGTTGTATATATTACCACATCTCTCTCCACTTTGTCAATTTCTTTTTTATGAACTTATTTGAAAATTATTGTGAATTCATCAAAGAAAAAGAATAGTATACATTGAATATCGAATATCCTAAATAGGCTATGGAAGGTAAATAAAACCATTTGTTTTGGCCTATTTCAGTTTGTCCGAACAATTGTATTCCTACCCAGTTTAAAGAATATTTTATTATTATATAAGTTATAGCAATAGTCATAAAGATTGAAAAGAAAAAAGAGATAGCGCCTATTAACGAGTATCTGTGAAGTCTAGCTTTTTCTATGGCATATATTTCAAACAGTATTCCTAAGACCAACATTAATATAGATAGAAAAAATATTTGTCTGGTTTCTAACGGAAAATTGGGGTTAAGAAGATCATTAATAATAGGTTTTACAGTGTTCATTATTACTACGAGTAATATAAATATTACAGAAATAACTATATTAAATGTACCATATAGCATTTCAGCGAGTGTAAAAGGAGATTTTTTTTCTTTTTTTATATTTTTTGGCGTTAGATTTTGATTAGTCCTTTTATAATAATCTTCAATGTTTACTTTCATTGTTCTCTCCTTTTGTAGAAATATTACATTCCTATTATCTAGGGCCCTTTCACCCTGCTCCCCACCCATAAGGAGCAAGGAATAAGATCTAATCCACTTCCATCTCATAAGGGGGAAAATCAATGTTTTGCCCTGCAGCCCACCTTTCTAAAAGGGACCTACGGTCCCTAACCCAGAGGAGATGGGGGAGGACTCCGCCCTGTGACCCTTTTAAAAATCAAAAGCTTTTTTTAATGCGTTATAGTTCAATTTTTATTTCATTAATTTGGTCAACTATTTTAGCAGTCTTTTTTATAAATTGATCATAAATAGATTTGAAGTCTATATCAAGGATACGATCTGCAGGTGTTTTGAATACGGCTAATGCTGGTGCTTTAACTTTCATTTCTGGAAGTTTGTATGAATTTTCCAAAAAATTGTATCCTCGAAGCACTTTTTCTTTTAATATTCGACCTATTTCAATATATATAGATACTTCTGAACTACTTATATGATCGGGAACTTTAAATAAAACATGAATGTCCTTCAAATATGGAAAATAAAATATGTCATCATCCCATTGCTTGTAATGTTCTATTATGAATTTCAATTTTTCATCTGTTATGCTCTGATAGAGAGAAATGTATTCTTCGCCTTTTAATTTTTCAGAGAATATGAGCTTTTTTATAAGCCTTTCATTTCCCCATACCCTGTATGATGTAATTTTAAAAGGTGATTGTACTATTCCAAATGCCGTGTCGGGTTGTATTATTTTATTGTATTGCTTAGATAGTTCTGTGTATTTTTTTAGTAATATATCAGGATCATTGTAATACGTAGGGTATAAGACACTCATAACTTTTCCTGGTTTATCAGGTCCCAGAGTTTCAAAAACTCTTCCTTCTTCATCTATAAAAATACAGTAGACTGGAAATTTGTCTTCACCATCGTAAACAGCGCCAAAGAAAAAATGTTGAAATTCATCGGCTAAAAAGCTTTTGTATTTATTTAAGTAACTTATGGCAAATTCAATTAATTTTTCCAAATTATTTCTCTCCCAAACTTTCTTTTATTCTTTTAGCGATTTTTTCACTTTTAACGACTTTCGATATCTCTTCAATTGATGCTTCCAGTAATTTTTGAATCCCTCCAAAATGTTTTATTAATTCTTTTTTCCTTTTCGGACCTATACCGTAAATATCATCCAACTTTGTTTTTTCGAATCGTTTACTTCTGAGACTTCTGTTAAAGCCTATAGCAAACCTATGGGTTTCATCTCTTACGTATATAAGTAATCTTAACACTGGATGATCCAAAGGTAAGTGAAGATCGGGTATGTCACCAGGTAAAACTATCCTTTCATCTTCTTTGGCGATACCTACAACATCGACATCTTTCAAAGAATAGCCGATTTCTTTTAGTGCTTCTACAGCTGAATTTACCTGTCCTTTTCCTCCATCAATAAATAAAAGATCAGGTAATTCATGCTTTTGATATCTTCTTTTTATAACTGTTCTGATACTTTCAAAGTCATCTGGGGCTTTTATATCATCTAATCGATACTTTCTGTATCCTTCTTTTTTGGGCTTGCCGTTTTCAAAACGTACTAAAGAGGCAACGGTATATAACCCTTGAAGATGAGATATATCTATACCTTCAATAATTTTTGGTTCTTTTTTCAAAGAAAGTATTTCTTTTGCTTGTTTTAAGGCAAAGCTTAAATCTTTTTGCCTTTTTATTTCTTCTTGCAAATTTGTATAAGCCATTTCATATATTTTAGAACTTTTACCTATCTTTTCGATTCTTTTTAAGCCTTTTTCTTTCAGAAAATCCAAAATTTCTGGAGAAATTTCTTCATTGTATAATGTCGATATCAAAGAAGGCGGTTCATTCTTTCTAACAATATAGTATTGATACAAGAAATCTTCCAACGTCCCTTCCATCGTGAAGGAAAGTTTTGAAATCAAGTATCCCTTTCTTACTATTAAAACTAAATAAACTGGAGGTTCATACATTATTATATCTAAATTTTTTCCGTTTTTGTATTCAACCGCTACTTCTTCAAATAAATTTTCTAATTTGAACAATGTGTCACGCATTTGAGCGGCTTTTTCATAATTTTTTATTTTGGCATAATCTTTCATGGCTTTTTGAAGATAGTTTTTCACTTCTTCAATATCTCCTGATAAAACTTTTTTAACCTTTTCCACTGATTCTTGATATACCGTTTCGTCTACATCCTTGTAACATGGACCATAGCATCTTCCTAAATGGTAAAGGAAACATGGTTTGCTTTTCCTGCTTAAATCTCTGTCACAACTTCTGATTTTATATACGCTTTGGAGTACTTCGATAACGTCTTTTACAAATTTAACATCAGAGTATGGACCATAGAATTTACCTTTTTCTTCTTTTTTTGTACGAATGTATTTTATCTTGGGGAATTGTTCATCCGTTACTAAAATATATGGATACACTCGTGTATCTTTTAACATTATATTGTATTTTGGCTTATGAATATAGATGAGGTTGGCTTCTAAGATAAATGCTTGATTTTCATTTGAAGTTATTATGTAGTCTAAATTTGTGGCTTTTTCTAGCATTTCATAAGTTTTTTCATTTCCTATGTAGTTTTTCTTGTTAAAATAGGAAGAAACTCTGTTTTTTAAGTTTTTTGCCTTGCCTATATATATAGGATCACCTTTATTGTTTTTAAAAATATATACTCCTGGTTTTTTAGGGATGTTGTTTAAAATTGATCTGTCAATCATAGGTTGAGTCGCCTCCTTGCATTAAGGGGTAAACCCCTTAAGAACCCCAAGATCTTTGTTTGTTTTTAAAAAGTCTTTTTGCACAAAGCTGCAAAAGGGCTTCGCCCCTTAAAAACCATATGAATCTTTGTTTCATTATCTTGTGTTAGCGCCCTTTCACCCCGCTCCCCACCCATCTAAGGAAGGACCTGCGGTCCCTAACTCAGCAGGAAAAGTGCTTCTCCCACACCCCATAAAATGAATGTAACTTGCCCTTAAGATTTTAATTTTTCACATCTACTGTCGTCGCAGCATTTCTTAGCAATGTAACGATCCACTATTCCCCCCACGGGATTATTCTCCCCATCTAAATACGATGCATAGTGTAAATGTAAACATTTTATTTTAGAGAAATCCTCTATCCCACCTATTCCTGTTTCTTTTAGTTTCTTGATCATATTTTCAGGTAGGGAATTGATTTTTTCTCCTAATAGCTTCATTCTTTTTTCAATTTCTACTCCGTGTGCGCGGATCATTTGTTGTTTTAATTCTGGATCATTTTGTATAATCTTTTCAATTTCCGCTATTTTTTGCTGTGCTTCCAATTTTGAAACTTCTTCCACTAAATAAGGACAGGTTAACCAGTAAAGAGTAGGAAAAGGCTTTCCATCTTTTAAAGGAAAGCTCTTTATTACTTGAGGATAGCCATAAATGCATCTTTTTTCTATAGTTAATACGTTACTAACGCACCGTCCCAATTGTTTTTCAATTATTTCTAAGTCTTCTTTTGAAACAGTAAAGCTATCCAAGAACCGTCCTCCATTCTATCTTTCAATACTAAATTTACATCTTTTGCTTGTTCAATAACCAATTTTTCCTTACTTTCAATTATACCAGAAAGGATGACAAATCCTTTATTTTTAAGTATTTTATCAAATTTAGGATCTTTCATTAACTGTATCAGTACTTCAGCCACAATATTAGAAACTAATATATCGAATCTTTCATGTTCTCCAACAGTGCTTAACAAATCGGATTCTTTTATCTCAATACTGACATTGTTTAAAATAGCAGTTTCTTTTGCTTTTTCTGTAGCCAAATCATCGTTATCTAAAGCCAAAACGCGATTAGCCCCAATCTTTTTAGCCAAAGCGGACAAGATTCCGCTACCTGTTCCAACGTCTATAACATCTTTACCTATGCAACAAACCTTTCTCAAAAGTTCGGCTGCCAGTTTAGTGGTTGAATGTAAACCTGTTCCAAATGCACTTCCTGGTATTATATTCAATACTATTCCCGGTTTTTCTATTTTTTTATCGGAAAAAGGATTGATCCAAACTCCATCTATAAGTTCAAAAACATCTATTGTTTTTTTCCATTCTTCTAACCATTTTGATTCTTCAGTAATTTCCTTCGAAAGGAGTTTTAAACCATACATAGAAAGCAAATCCAAAATATCTTTGATTTGCTCTTCCTTCTTGACATACAACTTCAGAAAAGTCTTTGAACTTTCTACATCTTCTTCAAAGTAAAAGGAATTAAACCCATATTTTATGAACTGATCTATTATCTTTTCTTCCTCGCTGGCTTTTAATTCATAAACAAACTCATAATATTTATCCATCTTATTTTTTCTCCATCATTTTATTAATTTGAGGAATTCTCGTGAGTAATAAAAGCATTATAAAGGCGTTCAAAAAGAATGAGACCACATAGCCACCGATTCGTGGAGGCATAAGAACCGCATATGAAACATCAAAAGCTTGATGAATAAAGAATGGTGTTAAGGTTATTCCTACCGCTTCACCTAAACCACAGGAAATGGCTAGTGACCAATAATTGATTCTTCTTTTAAAAAAATACCTAAAAACTATACCTGGAATCAAACCGTGTAAGGCCGAGGTCAACGTGAATTGGGGAAGGAACGCCCCCATTGGATTTATCCAAAAACCAATCAAATCAGATAAACCTCCAACGATAAAACCATCCAGGGGCCCAAAAATAAAGGCGGAAAGAAACATAGGAATCGTTCCAAACCCAAATCTAATAACTTCCACATTGCCTATGGGAATTCTAATCGCTAATAACCTTGACAAAAGTATGGATAGAACTATAAACAACGAATTCATTACTAACCTATAGGTGGCATTCTTTTGGTCCATAAATTCACTCCTTACTTTAATGGATAATTAGCATATTTTTTGCAAAGAACCTTAATACATCTTTTATTTCTTGGCTCCAAAGAAACCAATTATGGTCGCCTGGTTTTATGAAAAGAGTTGAAGATATGCCATTGATTCTTAATTCATGGTGCAGTTCAGAAGCACCTAAATATAGGTAAAAGTAATCTTCACTTCCACAAGAAAGATAAACTGGAAGCTCTAAGCCGCTTTGTTTTACGTGTTCTATATAATTAAAAATATTCTCTTTCTCCCAAAACTTTGGGTCAAAAGGCCAGCCAAATGCGTCATGATAGTAATCTTCTCTTACATGAATTTCATTGCCATATAAATCGACTTCTTTCTCTGGGGGAACTTCTCTGGTTATTCCCCCACTTAAACTAGCAACAGACAAAAATAACTCTGGATACTTAAATGCCAACCTTAAGGCACCGTATCCTCCCATAGATAAACCGGCTATGAATCTTGAAGAACGTTCGTTATAAACCTTGTACTGCGTTTCTATATGTTGAAGAAGGTCCTCTATCAAAGCGGTTTCATAGTTAACACCAGTTGGAGAATTAACGTACCAACTGTTCTTAGCATCAGGCATCACGGCAACAAAAGGTGGAATTTCATTGTTAGTTATCATTAAATCCAAACTTTGATCTACTCGACCTTTTCTTAGCCAACTCGTTTCGTTCCCTCCATGTCCATGCAGAAGATAAATAGTCGGATATTTCCTGGTTTCAATGTCGTATTTAGGTGGAAGATAAATAGAATATTTCACATCACTTTTCAGTGCTCGGCTATAAAACGATAAAGATTCATATACTTTTCCATGTATCAAATGTGAACACCCCTTTTTTCTATCTATTAGGCCGTCAGTAAAGATTGTTTACAACCTCACCATACAATGGACCTGGTGTAATTTTATTGACCTTTACTTTCAAAAATTCACCGTTCAACTCTTCATTGCTTTCGAAGATTATTAATTTATTGTTCATTGTTCTTCCCATATAAGTACCATTTTTCCCAGCCTTTCCTTCTTGAATTATAACAACTTCTTGTTCGAGATACTTTTCATTCTCTTCAAGGTTTATTCTTTTTTGTAACTCCATGAGATACTGCAATCTTTTATTTTTAATGTGTTTAGGAACATCATCTTTTTGATACTTATAAGCTATGGTTCCTTCTCTTGGAGAATATTCTGCGATATTTATTCTCTCAAATCTACATCGCTTAATCAAATCTACCGTTTCTTCAAAATCCTCATCTGTTTCTGAAGGGAAGCCCGTTATAAAATCACTGGATACCGTAACGTTAGCTACCTCTTTCTTTACCTTATTAACAAGTTCAATGAACTCTTCTCTTGTGTATTTTCTATTCATCGCTTTAAGAATCTTGTTGCTTCCCGATTGAGCTGGAAGATGAAAATAATTTGCCGCTTTTTCTTCGTTGGCAACAGTTTGTATCAAAGAATCGGTTATATCCGATGGATATGAGGTTAAAAACCAAATTCGTTTTATGGAATCAAATTCAGCTGCCTTTTGTATGAGAAGGTCTAATTTAGATTTTTTATCTCCAAAGTCCTTACCGTAGGAATCAACATTTTGACCTAAAAAGGTTATTTCTTTGTAGCCCTTTTTTGCATAGCTTTCAACTTCTCTTATTATATCTTCCATAGGTCTACTTTTTTCAAAACCTCTGGTATATGGAACTATACAGTACGTGCAATATTTGTTGCATCCGTATATGATAGTAATCCAAGCATGGTGTTTACTTGACGGCATCTTTGGAATATCGTAACTTACTTCATCTAATTTGTCGCTAAAATCAGCGAACCTTTCTCCATATAAAGCTCGTTTTACCAAATTTCCTATGTCTACCACATTTCTAGTGCCAAAGACAAAATCTATATTTTTAAATCTTTCAAGCAGATTCTCCCTTTCTTTTTCTGCAGAGCAACCACCTACACCTAAGATTAAATTCTTATTTTCATCTTTTAGTTTACCGTAACCGCCTATGGCTCCATACATTTTATTTTCTGCTTTTTCTCTAACGGCACAACTATTTATCAATATTATGTCGGCTTCTTTTGGATTTTCAGTCCATTCGAAGCCTTCTTCTTTCAAAAGACCTGCCATTATTTCACTTTCATTAATATTCATTTGACAACCAAATGTCCGTATGTAAAATTTCAAAATTATCACCTCTTATAAAAAAACCGGGAGTAATCCCCCGGTGTATTATGTAGAACCAAAAATTAAAATTTTTCGTCTTCGTCCTCGTCTTCTATTTCTGAAGGTACAAATTCTTCTTCCTCTTCTTCTAATTCTTCTGCGTAAATGGCGTATTTCTCTTCAGCTTCTAATTTTTCGTCTACTTCATCTATTACTTCGTCTTTTTCTTCTTCTACTTCTACTTCGCTACTTTCTTCGAGAGTTTCAATTCTACCTTCTTTTCCTTCAATAATCGCATCAGCCATTTTTGAAACAATGAGCATTATGGTTCTAATAGCATCATCGTTTGCTGGAATAACGTAATCAATAACATCCGGATCACAATTAGTATCCACCGTTGCTATTATAGGTATATTAAGCAAATTAGCTTCTTTCACAGCGATTTCTTCTTTTTTAGGATCAATAATAAAAAGAATATCTGGAATTTTTTTCATTCCACGTAACCCACCCAAGTTTTTTTCTAATTTTTCTAAATTTCTGCGTATGGTTGCTTGCTCTTTTTTGGGTAGTTTCGAAAACTCTTCGCTTTCAACATATTCTGTTAGTTGTTCCAACTTATCAATTCTAGATTTTATCGTTTTGAAGTTTGTTAACAAACCACCAAGCCATCTGTTGTTTACAAAAAACTCTCCACATCTGCGGGCTTCATCGGCAACAATCTGCTGTGCCTGTTTCTTAGTCCCAACGAACAATACTCTTTTCTTCTCCATGACCGAATTTTTTAGGAAGTCATAGGCTTCGTCAATACTTTTCAAAGTTTTTTGTAAATCAATAATGTGAATACCTTTTCTTGCAGTAAAGATATAAGGCTGCATCTTGGGATTCCATCTTCTCGTCCTATGACCAAAGTGAGCTCCTGCTTCAAGTAACTGTTTCATACTTACCACTGACACAAAAATACACCTCCGTAGTTGTTTGATTTGGTTTTCTAACCTCCACCTTTCTTTTTTTCACCGACCCTTTTATGGGCACCGAGGTGAAAAACGAAAGATGTGAGTATTATTTTATAGTACCATTCTATTTTGTTCTCCCCAAAGCCCTTCTAAATCGTAGAATTCTCTACTCTCTTCCGAGAATATATGAACTATAAAAATACCCGCGTCGATTATCATCCAATCGGTACTTTTACCTTTATCGTAAAAAGTTATGGGTATATCTTCATCTTTTAAATACCTAACTACTTGGTCTCTTAAAGCTACTCTATGTGGTTCTGAATTTCCCGTAACAATAACAAAGTAATCAACCATCAATTCAGAATTTTCCATGTCAAGTACAACAATATTTTCTCCATCTTTTTCTTCTAACAATTCCACTATTTCCTTAACGGAATTCAAAACATCAGTTTTTAACAAAAATTTACCACCTCCACTAAAATTTTTTTACTTTTAGCATTTCTAAATTTATTAGCGCCCTTCCCCCGCTCCCCACCCATAAGGAGGATTCTCCATGTTGACCACAAAAATAAACCCTTAAATTATAGTTGTGTTAGTATTTCCGGGCCATTTTCTGTCACGGCAATTGTGTGTTCAAAATGTGCTGCTT
>NZ_AZRI01000051.1:0-2320 GCF_002895585.1 Petrotoga sp. 9T1HF07.CasAA.8.2
TATCAATATAACTGTCCTCTTTAATTGAATAGGAATCATTAGAAACTGTAGAATAATATTTCTTTAGCTCATTTTCAAAAGTGTAAAAATTCTTTCTACATTCATCATAATTATAGGAATAATCATACATCTCTCTATCTCCTGTTATATAGGACCGTATCCTATTTTTACTGCAATATACAAATATAGCAAAGAAAGAAAAAATACCGCAAGCTGAATCTTCCAAATGAATTTGAACCATTTAAAATAACTAACTCCAGCTATTCCCAACGAGATTAACAACACTGCGTTAGTTGGATACAACAAATTACTAAACCCATCTCCAAAAACGAAAGCTTGTACAGCGGTTTGTCTCGTGATTCCAACCAAATCTGCCAAAGGAACTATAATTGGCATAGTCAAAAATGCTTTTGCAGAAGCTGAGCCTATGAATAGATTCATAATAAAAAAAAGCAAATAAATCAAAAAAGTTGCAGCGACAGTTCCAGATTCAGATATAACAATAGATGCATTGTACAATATCGTATCTAAGATTTTTCCATTGGTAATTATCAGTTTTACCGACATAGCCATGAGAATCAATATAACTCCAGGTAACAGATTGCTCATTCCAATTAAAAAATCTTTGAACACCTTAGAAATACTTTTTTCAACCACTAAACCCGATAAAAAACCTCCTATCATGAATAATACACCAACAACGGGTAACATAAGGCCACTCATAAATCCGGTAAAACCAGAAATTAAAATCAGTATAAACAAAATTGAAATTATTGTTATTAATATTTTAGAAGCTTTTGAAGTATTTACATCATAATCGATGGTTTCTATTTGCTGATCAACAACCTCTTTTTGGTGCTTCTTAGCATAATTCCTCAAAAAAAAGAATAAAAGTAGGTAAGTAGTGATAAAAATAATTATTCTGAGGCCTATTCCCGAAAAAAGTGGGATTTCAGCTATTCTTTGTGCCACTCCTAAACTGAAAGGATTCGCAATTGCTGCAGAAAAACCAAATCCTGCTGCTAGTAGACTCATTCCCAAACCTGTTAGATCGTCCCAACCCAAGGAAACTGAAAACATTATTACAATCGGTATTAAAGGGACAATTTCTTCAAAAATCCCCATTAATGCACCTAAAAGCATAAAAACTAGAATCATCAAACCTAATAAAACGTTTTTTTGTTTGCTGTACCTTTTAACAATTTTACTAATAATGTATTCAATGACATGGTTTTTATTCAAAATATAGATCGAACCGGAAACTACCAATATAAACACAATAATAGTGATTATAAGTGGTGCATCAGAGCTCCACAATACTTCGATTGGAGCGGTAAACCATCGCCAAAAGGGATAATTTGGTTTTTCTATTGTCTGGTAAGAATCTTCTACGATGACTGTTCTTCCATCTATAAACTCTCTTTGATACTCCCCCGCAGGCAATAAAATTGTTAATACTCCTGAGATCATCATAATAGAAAAAATAACTACTGCTGAGGTTATAAACATGTTTCTGCTTATTTTTACAGACTTTTCCATACCTCATCCCCCTTGTATAATATGTTTTGATATTTTATTGTCTTTAGTATTTTTAAATTTCAACAACCTTTCCAGCGCCACCTTCTATATAGGCTTCTGGAAAAAGCCTTTTAATATCATCTTTGTGTTGGGTACAATGTGTTGCACAAATTAGTTTTAAACCCTTCAAAGATTCTGCAGGTGTTCCATGTAACCCTCCAATTATTCCGTATACTTCTCCAAATGTTGAAGCGGTTTTTAATATATTTTCCATCTTTGGATGAGAGCATCCAACTATTACTATTATTCCTTTTTCAGTTTTTACACAGAGAGATTGTTCTATCCCTTCTAATTCTCCTGTGGAATAAATGCCTTCATGTATTTCAGTAGGACCTTTTATGGTAACAACTTCTTTTGCATTTTTCACTCCCCTGAAAGATGGAGGAACGTAAACCGTTACATCGGGATTTTTTGAGAGAAAACCCGACAAACCGCCCACATGATCATAGTGGTTGTGAGATATAAAAACCTCATCTATTGTAGATGGATCAACTCCTAGCTTTTCCATGTTGTTTAACAGGATCTCTCCACTTCCACCGGTATCGAAAAGAATCTTAGGTGCATTTTCTACTTCAATCAAAGCAGAGAATCCCCAATTTGCTTGGAGATTTTTGTCATGCACTATGTTATCGTATAAAATGGTAACTTTCAATTGTTTATTTTCTGCCATTGTGGTTCCCCCTTTTATACAATCACTATTTTAAAAAGCTCTAAAACATTATATTTAGCGCCCCTTCGCCCC
>NZ_AZRI01000052.1:0-120 GCF_002895585.1 Petrotoga sp. 9T1HF07.CasAA.8.2
AAAGGCTTGATCAACCAGTTTATAATCCATGTTAAAAATAACCCTTTTGGATTTTTGCCTACATTCTTAATACTTTGAAAATCGACCTTCAACATCATCGGATAGATCATGAGCCAGATG
>NZ_AZRI01000052.1:142-371 GCF_002895585.1 Petrotoga sp. 9T1HF07.CasAA.8.2
ATTTGATTTTTTGCAAAATCTTTAGGACCACTACGACTTATAAAAGCTCGCCATAATAGATGGCATTTCAGTCAAACTTTGACTGCTCTTCTTTCAATAAAATAATGTTAATATCAAATAATTTCAATGTGTTTTTCTGCTTTAAAGTTATCATTAGATGGTTTGGTTTTGCAGCATTTGTTACCATTTGCAACCGCTTTAGGGGTTGTCAGCTTTTTTAGCAAAGTAG
>NZ_AZRI01000052.1:457-1440 GCF_002895585.1 Petrotoga sp. 9T1HF07.CasAA.8.2
TTTTGAAAAGCAGAAAAAGTTAAAAACATTTTTTTAATCATTCATAGCTGTTTTAACTATGCTTAAGAAAAAGGTTTCTTATAATCGAATATCTTATTGTTTATTTCTATCATGGCTTAAAGAATTTTCTATAAGTTACTTGTTTTTATTCACTTCTTAATATAAACTATTATATGATATAAAAAAATTCTTGAAAAAGGGACAAAATAAAATGGGATAAAGTAGGGACACGTACAGTTGTTCTCAGATAAAAAGGAGAGAGAAATCTCTCCAAGTTAGTTGGCAGTTGGTTGGCACTCATTTTAAATTCCTGATATTTTTATTATCTATCTGTACAGGGGAGGAGATTTTACATATGGGTATGGGAAAACCAACAATAGAACAGAAACGACTGGATGCTGATCTATGGATAATTCTGATTACAACTTTTGCAGCTCTTGGAATATGTATGGCTTTCCAAAGCCAGTTTAACAACGTAGTCAAGAATGTGCATATACCCATTTTGTTAAGAACTTTGATTGCTGCCATATGTCAATTTAGTATCGCCGGATTAGGAATTAGCATAGTAGCAATTTATAGAAAAGAAAGCTTTTTTTCACATGGTTTAAGGTTAAAAGGTACTTTGATGTCCATTGCCCTCTGCGTAATTTGTTTTGTTCCACATATCATTTTTTTAGCTGTAACACAACAGATAACAAGTTATTTACCTTTTCAGGCTGTATGGATGACGAAAGAGGCTCTATCGAGCGGGTTCCCCGTTAATATAGTGACAATGTTAATTATCGCAACAGCGTGGGGCTTTTTTGAGGGCTTTAACTATGTGGTAATCAGCGATAAAATTAATCTGCGGTTTCCCTCGAAAAACAGATTGCTCAATTGGGGTGCGATTTTTTCTGCGATAGCGTGTATTTTAATACACGGTATGATAGGTGTTACCCTTGAAGGTTTCATTGAAATGTTAACTGTAATTATCATTATTTATG
>NZ_AZRI01000053.1:0-1243 GCF_002895585.1 Petrotoga sp. 9T1HF07.CasAA.8.2
CAAAAGCCCTTTTAGTAAAACCTCTAAGTTTAGAGTTCATACCTTCTATTTTACCGTTAGTGATATTTGTTTTTATGTGCAACAAGATACCTTCTATGTGATTTAAAAGAGTCTTAGCGGCTTTAATCATTTCGGGTATATTGGATTTCATTACCTTTTCATACCATCGTTTAAAATACTTAGCTGCATAAGAAGGTTTCTTGTAATCGAACATCTTTTTGAACTCAAGTACCAATCCGTAGGCTTGAACTGTGTCAAGATGTTGATATTCCATCAATTCATCGAGTCTAACTTTATCTTTCTTAGTAAGGTTGTTAGGATTTTTTAATAGCAAGTATTTTGTCCTTTTGAGTATTTCATGGTACCCTTTATTCTCTCTGGCTCTCACTTTATCAAGTTGGACACTTAATACATTAAGCACATGGAATTTGTCAAATATTATCTTTGCTTTTGGGAAATGTTTCCTTGCTCCAGCTTTGAAAGGCACCGACATATCCATGCATATGGACTCTATGTCTGTTGGATCACCGTTTTTTTCAGTGTATCTCTCTTTGAATGATAGAAAGGTTTCTGCATCTTTTCCATCAGCTATATGTACAACCTTTTCTCGTTCCACATCTAAGAAATTGGTTAAATATACATGATGCTTTTTCCTTGCTATTTCATCAACAGATAACGTTTTTATTGGTTCTTTTGAGAAATCTTGTTTTTCTAATTCCTTTGAAACGTAAAAGTCTAATATTCTCCACAACCTATTTTGGGTTGTATTATACTTTTTAGCTATCTCAGCAACCGTCATGTGGTTGTACAACTCGAGAATAAACGCTTCAAACAATAAGGTGAATCCAGAGTTTTTTCGAGCCCAAGGAACCTCTACAGTCTTTGTTCCATCATCTGTTTTTATCCTAGCTACCCTTGCATGTATGTATGTTTCATACTGGAATAAGTTTAAGTGTCTCCAACTCCTTTGAACCGTATCGTATGCACTGTAATATTTACCATTGTATTCGAACTTTGCACCTTTTTTGAAATCCACATATATGTTGATTGTATTTCCTTGTTGTTCTATCTCTTCTATGTACCATGGCTCTGTTATATTCAGTATCTGTTCAAAAAATTTTGGTAACTCTTTTCTCATCTGGTATCACTCCCTATATGTTTTGTGTTCTTCTACATGATACCAGATTATTTAATCATTTGTTCATATTTCATTTTTTCTACCCACACTTTTTGGAAGAGAACC